>JAGNPA010000022.1 GCA_017989885.1 Aquabacterium sp. | reverse complement strand
CCACCCGCACCTTCCAGGCTCTTCGGATTCACGTCAACCGCGAGCTCGGCGAGCTCGAAGATGCGCTGGCCTCTGCCCTGACGATGCTGGCGCCCGGTGGGCGTCTGGCCGTCATCAGCTTCCACTCGCTGGAAGACCGCATCGTCAAGACCTTCATCGCCAAGCACAGCAAGGACGAGGTCGATCGCCGCGTGCCGTTTGCGGCGCCCAAGCCGCTGATGCTGCATGCCATCGGTCGCCTCAAGCCATCCGAGACCGAAGTGTCCGGCAACCCCCGCTCGCGCTCCGCCGTGCTGCGCGTGGCCGAACGCACCGAGGTGCCGTGGTCGCCCGAGCCTGAGGTGGGGGGTGGTCGTGCATCGCGTGGCAAGGCCGGTGGCGCCAAGGGTGGCGGCGCGAAGGCCGGTGGTCGGGGAGGGCGCCGATGACCCCGCGCCTGAGCAGCCTCAACATCGCCCTGGTGGTTGCCTTGCTGCTGAGCAGCTTCTGGCTCATTGGCAGCAGCCATGAATCACGCCGCCTGTTCGTCGCGCTCGACCGCGCCCGCGCGCAGGCCAGCGAGCTGCAGATCGAGTTCGAGCGCCTGCAGGTCGACAAGCGCGCCCAGGCTACACCGCTGCGCGTCGAAAAGCTCGCGCGTGACAAGCTCAAGATGTTCGACAACTCGCCGGCCCGCACCCACTATGTGGCGCTGTCCGAGTCGGGTCAGGTTTTGTCGTCCTCGCCCGCCAAGGTGCAGGAGGTGGCCCCATGAGCCGCCTGGCCGATCTGTGGCGTCGCGTGTTCCGTCGCCCGCGCAAGCAGGGTCCGGCGGCCATGCCCACCATGCGCTACGCGACCAGCCCGTTGCTGGCTTCGCGCACGCCCGTGTGGCGCGTGAAGTTCCTCATCGGCGCCATCGGCCTGGGCTTTGCCGTGCTCATCGGACGTGCTGCCTGGATCCAGATCATCCACAACGACTTCTTCCAGGAGCAGGGTGCCAACCGCTACGAACGCCGCATCGAGTTGCAGGCCAACCGTGGTCGCATCCTCGATCGCAATGGCGAGCTGCTGGCCTCCAGCGTGCCCTCGCCCTCCCTGTGGGCCATCCCCAAAGACCTCAAGGCCACGCCTGAGCAGGTGCGCGAACTGGCTCGCCTGCTGAAGATGCCGCAGGCCGATCTGCAAAAACGCCTGAAGTCCAACCCCAACTTCGTCTGGCTGCGCCGCAAGGTGGACGACGAGGTCGCGCAATCTGTGGCCGCGCTCAAGATCAAGGGCGTGTACGAGCTGCGCGAGTGGAAGCGCCAGTACCCCGAAGGCGAGGCCGCCGCCCATGTGGTCGGCTTCACCAACATCGAAGACGAAGGCCAGGAAGGCATCGAGCTGGCCTACCAGAACCAGCTGGCTGGCCGCGATGGCTCGCGCCACGTCATCAAGGACCGTCTGGGCCGCGCCGTCGAAGCGGTGGGCGAGCTGGTGCCGGCCGAAAACGGTCAGGCCGTGCAGCTGTCGATCGACGCCAAGATCCAGTTCTACGCCTACCAGAGCATCCGCGACGCCGTGAAGGCCCACAAGGCCAAGGCTGGCAGCGTGGTGGTGCTCGATGCGGTGCGTGGCGAGGTGCTGGCGCTGGCCAATGTGCCCAGCTACACCCCCGAAGACCGCCGCAACCTGACCGGCGCGCAGTTGCGCAACCGCGCCCTGACCGACACCTTCGAGCCCGGCTCGACCATGAAGCCCATCACCGTGGCGCTGGCGCTGGAGACCCGTCGCGTGCGGCCCGGCACCGTGCTGGACACGGCCTCGGGGCGCTTCACCATCGACGGCTCGACCATCTCGGACACCCACCCCAAGGGTGACCTCACGGTGGCCCAGGTCATCCAGAAGTCCAGCAACGTGGGCACGGCCAAGATGGCCTTGATGATGCAGCCCCGCGAGATGTGGGAAATGTTCTCGGCCGTGGGCCTGGGCAAGAAGCCGCAGCTGGGCTTCCCCGGCGCGGTCACCGGCCGCTTGCGTCCCTACAAATCGTGGCGCCGCATCGAGCAGGTGACGATGAGCTACGGCTATGGCCTGTCGTCCAGCCTGTTCCAGATTGCGCAGGCCTACAGCATCTTCGCCACCGATGGTGAGCTCATTCCCATGAGCATGATCAAACGGGATCAGGGGGAGGGAGAGCGGCCACCGCTCACGGCCGAGGGCGATGACCCTCGCCCCACGCTGGCCTTCAAGACCGCCTTCCGACCGGAGGCGGTCGCGTCACATCCGGCGTCTGCGGCGCAGGCCGAGCTGGTGCAGGTGCGCGGCACCCGCGTGATCTCGCCTGAAACGGCCCGTGCCGTGCGCGAGATGCTGCAACTGTCGACTGGCCCGGGCGGGACCGCGCCGCGCGCGCAGGCCCTGGGCTACAGCGTCGGCGGCAAGACCGGCACGGCGCACAAGCAGGAAGGCCGGGGCTACGCGAGCAACAAATACCGCTCCTGGTTCGTGGGCATCGCGCCCATCAGCCAGCCGCGCATCATCGTGGCAGTCATGGTCGACGAGCCCAGCAACGGGCAGTACTACGGCGGCCTGGTGGCCGCGCCCGTGTTCAGTCAGGTGGTGCAGCAAACGCTCAATCGCCTGGGGGTGCTGCCCGACGTCGAGGTGCAGTCCCAGATCATCTCGACCGAGCCCGGCGAGCTGGAGAGCTTTTGATGAGCCAAGCCCTTCTTCATCTTCAAGACACCGCGCAGGCGCTGGCCTGGTTGCGCGCGCAGGGCGTGACATCCCTGACCGTGGACAGCCGCCAGGTGGCAGCCGGCACCGCTGACGCCATGGGTTTCATCGCCTGGCCGGGCGCGGCCCGCGATGGCCGTGCCTTTGTGGCGCAGGCCTTGAGCGCTGGGGCCCGCGCCTGCCTGGTCGAGGCCGAGGGCGTCGAGGCCTTTGGCTTTGCCGATGCCCGCGTCGCCGCTGTGCCTGGTCTGAAAGCGCGCAGCGCCGAGATCGCCCATGGCTTCTACGGCGAGCCCAGCGCCGCGCTGCAGGTGGTCGCCGTCACCGGCACCAATGGCAAGACATCGACCTCGTGGTGGACGGCGCAGGCCTTGTCCGCGCTGGGTCGCCCCTGCGGGGTCGTCGGCACCCTGGGCGTGGGCGAAGTGGGCGCGGTCGTGTCCACCGGCCTGACCACGCCCGACCCGATCACCTTGCACGCCACCTTCCGTCGCTTCGTGGATCAAGGCCTGCGGGCGGCGGCCATCGAGGCCTCGTCCATCGGCATCGAAGAGCTGCGCTTGCACGCCACGCACATCGCGGTGGCGCAGTTCACCAACTTCACGCAGGACCACCTCGACTATCACGAGAGCATGGAAGCCTACTGGCTGGCCAAGCGCGCGCTGTTCGACTGGCCGGGCCTGAAGGCCGCCGTCATCAACCAGGACGACCCGATGGGCCAGGGCTTGGCTGAGCACGCGCGCAGCCGCCATCTGGATGTCTGGACCTATGGTCTGCAGGGCCCGGTACGCCTGCAGGCTCAGGATCTGAGCTACGAAGATCAAGGCGTGCGTTTCACCGTGTTGGAGCGCACCGAATCCCTGCACGACGTGGTCGCACGGGGCGTGGTGCATGCGCCGGTCATTGGCAGCTTCAATGTGTCCAACCTGCTGGCCGTGCTGGGCGCCTTGCGCGCGTTGGGCGTCTCGCTGGCCGATGCGGCCCAGGCCTGCAGCGGTCTGCAGCCGGTGCCCGGTCGCATGCAGTTGGTGCCCGCGCAAGCCCATCAGCCGCTGGTGCTGGTGGACTATGCCCACACCCCCGATGCGCTGCTCAAGGCCCTGCACGCCTTGCGCCCGGTGGCTGAAGCTCGCGGCGGCAAGCTGTGGTGCGTGTTCGGCTGCGGCGGCGACCGCGACCCGGTCAAGCGCCCGATGATGGGCGCCGTGGCCGAGCAGTACGCCGACCAGGTCGTGCTGACCAGCGACAACCCGCGCAGCGAGTCGCCCGCCTTCATCTTGTCGCAGATCCTGGCGGGTGTGGCCGGCCGTGACCGTGTGGACGTGATCGACGACCGCCGTGACGCCATCCGCCATGCCCTGCGCGATGCCGCCTCCACCGATGTGGTGCTGCTGGCTGGCAAGGGCCACGAAGAAACTCAGGAGATCGCCGGGGTCAAGACGCCGTTCAGCGATGTGGACCAGGCCGTGGCCGCCCTGGCGCAGCGAGGTGACGCATGAGCACCCCGATGATGACCCTGGGCCTGGCCCACCGCTTGCTGCCCGATGCCGTGCTGAGCGGGGACCCCGCCACACCGATCGCCCGCGTGCACACCGACACCCGCACCTTGCAGGCCGGCGACCTGTTCGTCGCCTTGTGCGGCGAGCGCTATGACGCGCATGACTTCCTGCCCCAGGTGGCGCAGTCCGGCGCTGCCGCCGTCATCGGCCAGCGCGGCGTGGCCGAATGCGGCCTGCCGGGCCTGACCGTCACCGACACCCGGGCTGCCCTGGGCTGGCTGGCCGCAGGCTGGCGTGCCCGCTTCGAGATGCCGCTGATCGGCGTCACCGGCAGCAACGGCAAGACCACGGTCACCCAGATGATCGCGGCCATCTTGCGCACCTGGATGGCGTCGCAAGACAATGCCGAGGCGGCACTGGCCACGGCGGGCAACTTCAACAACGACATCGGTGTGCCGCTGACCCTGCTGCGCCTGCGCGAGGGCGTGCACCGCTGTGCCGTGGTCGAGCTGGGCATGAACCACCCGGGCGAGATCGCGCAGTTGGCCGCCCTGGCTGCGCCGACCGTGGGCCTGGTCAACAACGCCCAGCGCGAGCACCAGGAGTTCATGCACACCGTCGAGGCCGTGGCGCGTGAAAACGGCGCCGTGCTGCAAGCCTTGTCGCGTGACGGCGTGGCCGTCTTCCCGGCCGACGACACCTACACCCCGATCTGGCGCGATCTGGCGCAGGGCCGCACGGTCATCGACTTTGCGACCGAGGGTGAGGCCGCCGTGACCGTGTCGAGCTGCGACTGGGTGGCCGAGCCGACCCCGCACTGGCAGTTGTGCGTGCGCACGCCGATGGGCGAGGCCACGTTCAGCCTGCACATGGCCGGTCAGCACAATGTGCGCAACGCGCTGGCCGCCACGGCCGCCGCGCTGGGCGCGGGCGTGCCCCTGACCCTCATCGCGCAGGGCCTGCAGACCTTCGAGCCCGTCAAGGGCCGCTCTCAGCTGCGCTCGCTCACGCTGCATGGCCGCGCGCTCACCCTGGTGGACGACAGCTACAACGCCAACCCCGACTCCGTGCGCGCCGCCATCGACATGCTGGCCGGCCTGCCAGGCCCCCACTGGCTGGTGCTGGGCGACATGGGCGAGGTGGGTACACAAGGCCCCGCCTTCCACGCCGAGGTCGGCCACTACGCCCGCGAGCGCGGCATCGAACACGTCTGGACGGCCGGTGAGCTGTGCGCCCACGCGGCGCAGGCCTATGGCCCGTCCGCCCGACATTTCCCCACTGGCGCCGACATCGTCGCGGCGCTGCCGACCCCGGACCAGGCCCCTGTGGTGGGCTCGGTGCTGGTCAAAGGTTCTCGATTCATGAAGATGGAACAAGTCGTCTCCGCCCTGACAGGAGCTGCCCATGCTGCTTAACCTGGCCATGTGGCTGCAAAGCCTGAACCCCGAATGGGGTTTCCTGCGCGTCTTTCAGTACCTGACCTTCCGGGCCGTGATGGCGGCCGTGACGGCGCTGCTGATCGGTCTGGTCCTGGGCCCGTTTGTGATCCGCAAGCTCACCGAGCTGAAGGTCGGTCAGCCCATCCGCGAGTACGGGATGCAAAGTCACCTCGCCAAGCGCGGCACGCCCACGATGGGCGGGGTGCTGATCCTGCTGGCCATCGGCCTGTCCACGCTGCTGTGGTTCGACTGGGCCAACCGCTTCGTGTGGATCGTGATGATCGTGACCACGGGTTTTGGTGCCATCGGCTGGGTCGATGACTGGCGCAAGGTCGTGCTCAAGGACCCCGAGGGCATGCGTTCGCGCGAGAAGTACTTCTGGCAGTCGGTGATCGGTCTGATTGCGGCCATCTACCTGGCGTTCAGCGTGTCCGAAGTGAACGCGCTGCGCGTGATCGAGCTGTTTGGCAACTGGGTGGCCTCGGGCTTCTCCAACGAGCTGCCGCCCAAGGCCGACCTGATCGTGCCCTTCTTCAAGACCATCAGCTACCCGCTGGGCGTGTGGGGCTTCATGCTGCTGACCTACGTCGTCATCGTGGGCACCAGCAATGCCGTCAACCTGACCGACGGTCTCGACGGTCTGGCCATCATGCCGGTGGTCATGGTGTCGGGCGCGCTGGGCATCTTTGCCTATGTCACGGGCAATGCGGTGTTCGCGAAGTACCTGCAGCTGCCGCACATCCCTGGAGCGGGTGAGCTGCTGGTGTTCTGTGCCGCGCTGTCGGGCGCAGGCCTGGCCTTCCTGTGGTTCAACGCCTACCCGGCCCAGGTCTTCATGGGTGACGTGGGCGCCCTCGCGCTGGGCGGCGCCCTGGGCACCATCGCCGTCATCGTGCGCCAGGAAATCGTGCTGGCCTTCATGGGCGGCGTGTTCGTGGTCGAGGCCCTGTCCGTCATGGCCCAGGTCAGCTACTTCAAGTACACCAAGCGCAAGTACGGCGAAGGCCGTCGCATCCTGCTGATGGCGCCGCTGCACCACCACTTCGAAAAATCCGGCTGGAAAGAAACGCAGGTCGTGGTCCGCTTCTGGATCATCACCATGCTGCTGTGCCTGCTGGGTCTGTCCACCCTCAAGCTGCGCTGATCGAACGCCATGCACCACCTTCGTGACCTCACCGTGCTGATCCTGGGTCTGGGTGACTCCGGCCTGGCCATGGCGCGCTGGTGCGCCCGGTGCGGTGCCCACGTGCGCGTGGCCGACACGCGCGCCCACCCGCCGCAAGCCGGCACCCTGGCCGCCGACGTGCCCACCGCCACCCTGCACCAAGGCCTGGACGTGGCTTTGCTCGATGGCGTGAACCTGGTGCTCAAGAGCCCGGGCCTGATGCCCAACGATCCAGCCGTCTCCGCCTTGACAGCCCGTGCCGATGCCCTGGGCATCCCAGTGCGCGGTGAGCTGTCGCTGTTTGCCTCGGCCCTGGCCGACCTGAAGACCGATCTGGGCTATGCACCCAAGGTGGTCGCCATCACAGGCACCAATGGCAAGACCACGACCACCTCGCTGACCACCCAGCTCATCGAGCGTGCGGGCCTGCGCGTGAGCATGGCAGGCAACATCGGCCCGACCTTGCTGGACACGCTGCGCCTGGCACTGGACGCCGAGCCGGCGCGTGAGCCCGCGTGCGAGCAGACCGAGCTGGCCTTCGAGGGCAGCGATCCCGTGCTGCCGGCCGAGGCCGAGGCCGAGTCCGGCGTTGCGGGCGTGCAGGACGAGCCCGACCTGGGTGAGGGCGAGGCCCTGCCTGGGACACAGGTACCGGCCGACGCCGAGCCCGCGCACGCTGACGCCGCATCGCCCGACGAGGAAGCGCCCGCTGCGGCCCCTCTGAGCGACGAGGCCGATGCACCCCTGATCGAACTGGCGCCCCCACCGCCCGCCGCCCCGACCTTCGAGGTGCTGCCCGAAGCCTGGGTGCTGGAGCTGTCGAGCTTCCAGCTCGATGGTGTGAGCAACTTCGAGCCCGATGCGGCCGTGGTGCTCAACATCACGCAGGATCACCTCGACTGGCACGGTTCCATGGCTGCCTATGCCGCCGCCAAGGCCCGCATCTACGGCAAGCAGGCCGTGATGGTGATCAACCGCGACGACCCTGAGGTGGCCGCCATGGTGCCGCCGCCCGAGGTCATCAAGTCGGGCGTGCGCGGCCGCCCCGCCAAGCTGGTGCATCGCCAGGTGGTGCGCTTCGGGCTGGACACGCCCCATCATCCAGGTGACTTCGGTTTGGTGACCGAGGGCGGCATGGCCTGGCTGGTGCGCGCCCGCGAAACCGACCCGACGATCAAGCTCAAGAAGGGCGAGTCGCCCGAAATCATCCTGCAGCGCCTGATGCCGGCCGATGCGCTGCGCATCCGCGGACGTCACAACGCGTCCAACGCCCTGGCCGCGTTGGCCCTGGCCACGGCGATCGGCTGCCCGCTGGCGCCGATGCTGCACGGCCTGCGCGAGTACCGGGGCGAGCCGCACCGCGTCGAGCACGTCACCACCGTGGGTGGCGTGGACGCGATCGACGATTCCAAGGGCACCAATGTGGGCGCCACCGTGGCGGCCTTGCTGGGCCTGGGCGCCGACCTGTCGCCGGGCAAGCTGGTCATCATCCTGGGCGGCGATGGCAAGGGCCAGGACTTCGGTCCGCTGGCCGAGCCGGTGGGCCGCTTTGCCCGCGCCGTGGCCCTGATCGGCCAGGACGCCGCCGCTTTGCAGGCGGTGCTGGCCGATGTCCGTACGCCCGCTGGTGAAGTGTTGCCGATGGCCCGCCATGACAGCCTGGAGGCGGCCACACGTTGGGCCTTCGAGCAGGCCAAGACGGGCGATGCCGTGCTGCTGAGCCCGGCCTGCGCCAGCCTGGACATGTTCCGCAACTATGCCCACCGCGCCGAGGTGTTTGTGGGCACGGTGCGCGAGCTGGCCATTGAGCGGGGAGACATGGCATGAGCCAGTCGAGCGTTCGCCGCATGCCCTGGACCGCCTTGATGGACGCCGTGCGTGCCCGTCTGGGCCGGGGCTCGGCCGACGTCGTCGGCAGCCTGCCGGTGCGCGACCATGTGAACGTCAACGCCGGTCAGCCGACGCGGATGATGGGCTTCGATCAGTCTCTGGTCTGGGTCACGCTGTCCCTGATGCTGCTGGGTCTGGTGATGGTCTACTCGGCCACCATCGCCCTGCCGGACAGCCCGCGTTTTGCCAATTACACGCCCACCTTCTTCCTGCAGCGTCACCTGATCTCGCTGGTCATGGCCGTGGCCATGGGCGCCGTGGTCACCCAGATCCCGATGGCCAGCTGGGAGCGTCTGGCGCGCCCCCTGTTCCTGTTCTCGCTGTTCCTGCTGGTGCTGGTGCTGATTCCGGGCATTGGCAAGGTGGTGTACGGCGCGCGCCGCTGGCTGCCGCTGGGCATCATGAACTTCCAGCCCTCCGAGCTGGCCAAGCTGGCCATCGTCCTGTATGCGTCCGATTACATGGTGCGCAAGATGGACGTGAAAGAGCGTTTCGTGCAGGCCGTCTACCCCATGGCGCTGGCCGTGGGCCTGGTGGGCGTGCTCTTGCTGGCCGAGCCCGACATGGGGGCCTTCATGGTGATCGCCACCATCGCGATGGCCATCCTCTTCCTGGGCGGCGTCAACGGTCGCATGTTCGCGCTGATCACCGCTGTGCTGATCGGGGCCTTCGGCCTGATGGTGGGCCTGAGCCCCTGGCGGCGCGAGCGCATCTTTGCCTACCTCGACCCCTGGTCCGAGCAGAACGCGCTGGGCAAGGCGTACCAGCTCACCCACTCGCTGATCGCCTTCGGGCGCGGTGAGATCTTTGGCGAAGGCCTGGGCTCCAGCCTGGAAAAACTGCATTACCTGCCCGAGGCCCACACCGACTTCCTGCTCGCCGTGATCGGCGAAGAGCTGGGCTTTGTGGGCGTCTCCGCCGTGATCCTGACCTTCTTCTGGCTGGTGGTGCGCCTGTTCAACATCGGCCGTCAGGCCATCGCGCTCGACCGCGTGTTCGCGGGCTTGGTGTCGCAAGGCGTGGCGGTGTGGATGGGCGGCCAGGGCTTCATCAACATGGGCGTGAACCTGGGCGTGCTGCCCACCAAGGGCCTGACCCTGCCGCTGATGAGTTTCGGCGGCTCGGGCCTGCTGCTCAACGCCATCGCGCTGGCCATTTGCTTGAGGGTGGACATGGAGAATCGCCAACTCATGCGAGGAGGCCGAGCATGACCGACATGAGCACCTCACCTCGTCACCTCGTCATCATGGCGGCCGGCACCGGCGGCCACATCATGCCCGGCCTGGCCGTGGCCGATGAAATGAAGCGCCGTGGCTGGACCGTCAGCTGGCTGGGCACCCAGGGTGGCATGGAAAACCGCCTGGTACCGCCTGCCGGCATCCCGCTGGACACCATCTCCTTCAGCGGCCTGCGCGGCAAGGGCGCCAAGGGCGCGCTGCTGGGTGGCTTCAAGCTGCTCAAGGGCTTTGCCGAGTGCGCCCGCATCCTGAAGACCCGCCAGGCCACCGCCGTGCTGGGCATGGGGGGTTACGTCTGCTTCCCTGGTGGCCTGATGGCCAAGGCCCGGGGCCTGCCGCTGGTGATGGTCAACGCCGATGCGGCCCTGCTGCTGAGCAACAAGGCCCTGCTGCCGCTGACCAATGTGCTGGCCTGCGGTTTCGACGGCCCGGCCGCCCGTCACAAGGTGTCCCGCGTCACCGGCAACCCCGTTCGCGCCGAGATCGAGGCCATCGCGCCGCCGGCCGAGCGCTTTGCCGGCCGCACCGGTCCGCTGCGCGTGCTGATCGTCGGTGGCAGCCTGGGCGCGCGCGCGCTCAACGAGGTTGTGCCCCAGGCGCTGGCCCTGATCCCGCCCGAGCAGCGTCCGCGCATCACGCACCAGACGGGCATGGCCAACCTGGACGCGGTCAAGGCCAGCTACGTGCAGGCCGGCCTCAACCCGGCAGTGGACGCCGAGGTGCTGCCCTTCATCAACAACATGGCGCAGCGTCTGGCCGACTGCGACGTCATCATTTGCCGCGCCGGCGCCATCACCGTCAGCGAGCTGTGCGCCGCTGGCGTGCCCAGCGTGCTGATCCCCTTGGTGGTGTCGACCACCGCGCACCAGCGCGACAACGCCGAATACATGGCCGAGCATGGCGCCGCCGTGCACCTGCCGCAGGCCGAGATGTCGGCGGCGTCGCTGGCGCAGCGTCTGCAAGGTCTGCAACGCGATGAACTGCTGGCCATGGCCCGAAAGGCCCGTGGTCTGGCCCGTCTCCAATCGGCCGCCGCCGTGGCCGATGCCATCGAAGAAAACGTGAAACCCTCTACTGCAAAGGCGTCCCCATGAAGCACGCCGTCAAGAACATCCATTTCGTGGGCATTGGTGGCGCCGGCATGAGCGGCATCGCCGAGATCCTGCACAACCTGGGCTACGTCGTCTCGGGCTCTGACCAGGCTGACAGCGCCACCTCGCGCCGTCTGGCCTCGCTGGGCATCACCGTCCATGTGGGCCACGATGCCGCGCACATCGATGGCGCCGAAGCCGTGGTCACGTCGACCGCCGTGAAGGGTGACAACCCCGAGGTGATCGCTGCGCGTGCCCGGCGCATCCCTGTGGTGCCGCGCGCCGTGATGCTGGCCGAGCTGATGCGCCTGCGCAAGGGCATCGCCATTGCCGGCACGCACGGCAAGACCACGACCACCTCGCTGGTGACCGACATCCTGACCGAAGCCGGGGTGGACCCGACCTTCGTGATCGGCGGCAAGCTGCACAGCGCCGGGGCCAACTCGGCCCTGGGCAAGGGTGAGTTCATCGTGGTCGAGGCCGATGAGTCGGACGCCTCCTTCCTGAACCTGATGCCCGTGCTGGCGGTGGTCACGAACATCGACGCCGACCACATGGAGACCTACGGGCACGACTTTGCGCGCCTCAAGCAGGCCTTCGTCGACTTCCTGCACCGCATGCCGTTTTACGGCTCGGCCATCCTGTGTGGCGATGATCCGGGCGTGCGCTCCATCATCCCGCTGGTCTCGCGCCCCGTGATCACCTACGGCTTTGGTGAAGACGCACAGGTGCGCGCCGTCGATGTCGAGGCCCTGCCGGGCGGCCAGATGCGCTTCACCGTGCAGCGTCGCAATGGCATCGTCATGCCCGACATGCAGGTGACCCTGAACCTGCCCGGCGTGCACAACGTGCTCAATGCGCTCGCAGCCATTGCCGTGGCCACCGA
>JAGNPA010000021.1:9797-11939 GCA_017989885.1 Aquabacterium sp. | reverse complement strand
GGGTCGTTCTTGGATGGCTTCAGATCGTAGCGGCCCACACGGACGGCGGAGAAGGATTTTTCAACGGCCTGCTAACCGTTGCCCTGACTCCCACCGCAGCGAAAAAATGGGAGGCCGCCCCTCCAAAGGCAATGTCACTGCGGGCGTTGTTTCATAGGGTGAAGCCAAAAACTCCTGACATTTTCGTTGCATCGATTTCAGAAAATCGCTGACGTCAGCACTCCACGATGGCCTTGATCACCCCGGCGGACGGGTCGAGCAGGCCCGGGAACCGGGTGGGCACTTCCGCCAGCGCCAGGCGGTGGGTATTCAGGCTGTCGGGGATCTGGCCGGCGCGCATGGCGTCGAGCACGGTGCGGAAGTCTTCCGTGGTGGCGTTGCGGCTGCCCATCAGCGTCATCTCGCGCTTGTGGAACTCGGGGTCGGAAAAGGTGATGTTTGCACTCACCACCGAGATCAGCACATAGGTGCCGCCGTGGGCCACGAAGCGGAAGCCGCGCTCCATGGCCTGGGGGTTGCCGGTGGCGTCGAACACCACGTCGTAGAACTCGCCGCTGGTCAGCGCGGCCAGCTGCGCCTCGTCGCCTTCGCCCAGCGGAACGCCCGCGTGAATGCCCAGCGAACGGGTGCAGAAGTCCACCCGATCCTGCCGGCCGTCCAGCGCGGTGACGATGGCGCCGCGCAGCTGCGCAAAGATCATGGCGGCCATGCCGATGGGCCCGGCCCCGACCACTAGCACGCGCTGCCCCGCACTCAGGCCCGAACGCCGCACGGCGTGGGCGCCGATGGCGAGGAACTCGATCATGGCGGCCTGGTCGAGCGTCACGCCCTCGGCCTTGTGCACGAACTTCTGCGGCACGCTGAGGTATTCGGTGAAAGCGCCGTCGCGGTGCACGCCGAGCACCTGGATCTGTGTGCAGCAATTCGTCTTGCCCGCGCGGCAGGCGATGCAGTGGCCGCAGGACAGATAGGGCATGACGTAGACCGTGTCGCCGGGGCGCAGGGTGCTGCCTTCCGGCGCGGCTTCCACGATGCCCGAGAGCTCGTGGCCCATCACGCGCGGATAGCTCAGGTAGGGCTGCTTGCCGGTGAAGATGTGCAGGTCGGTGCCGCACACGCCCACGCGCTTGACGCGCAGCAGCACTTGGTCGGCACCGCGTTCGGGCATGGGGCGGTCCTGGGCCAGCAGGGTGCCAGGGGTTTCGCAGACAACGGTCAGCATGGTGTTCCTTGGGTTCAGTCAATGTTCTGTTCGGCAAGTTCGCGCCGCGTAGGCAGGCCTTCCATGTCGCCGATCACCTGCAGCGCGAGCGAGGCGATCCAGTTTGCGCGCTTGAGCGCCTGGGGCCAGCCCAGGCCTTCGAGCCGGGCGCTGATGATGCCCACCGCGAACGCGTCGCCTGCGCCCACGGTGTCCACCACCACGGGCACATGCACGCCGGGCACGGTGCCCTGCGCACCATCGGCGGTGCGGAAATAGGCACCATCGGCGCCGAGCTTGACCACCACGGCCTGGGCGCCCCGGTCGAGGTACCAGGCGGCGACGTCGGCCGGGGTGGACTGGCCCGTGAGCAGCCGGCCTTCCTCGATGCCGGGCAGCACCCAGTCGGCGTGGCGGGCCAGGTCGTTCAGGGTGTCGCGCATGGTGGCGGTGTCGGGCCACAACCGCGGGCGCAGATTGGGGTCGAACGAGACGCTGCGGCCCGCGGCGCGCAGGCTCTGCATGGCGTCCGCCACCACCTCGCAGGCCGCGGGCGACAGCGCGGGCGTGATGCCGGTGGCGTGCAGGTGGCGGGCGCGGAGTGCGTAAGCCGAAGGCAGGTTGGCCATCCCTAGCTGGCTGGCGGCGGAGTTGCGGCGGTAGTACTCGATGGCCGGGTCGCTGCCGTCCAGGCTGCGCGACTTGAGCATGAAGCCGGTGGAGCGGTTCGGGTCCACGGCCACCTGCGAGGTGTCCACGCCCTCGGCCTCGATGGCCTGGCGCACGTAGCGGCCGAACGAGTCGGCGCCCAGGCGGCTGACCCAGCCCACCTTGAAGCCCAGACGGGCCAGGCCGATGGCGACGTTGCTGTCGGCGCCGGCCAGTCGCTTGCTGAAGGTCTGCACCTGCTCCAGCGGCCCGGGCTCCTGGGCCACCAGCAG
>JAGNPA010000021.1:0-9697 GCA_017989885.1 Aquabacterium sp. | reverse complement strand
GCTGGAGTGCGTGCCGTTGACCATGCGCAGCTTGAGCCGCTCGAAGGGTTCGGCGTCGGCCACGAAGCGCGCGCCGCCCAGCGTCCAGTCGGGCCGGTCGGCGGCGAAGTGGTCTTCCACCGCCCAGTCGAAGAAGGGTTCGCCCAGCACTGGCCAGCGGTCTTCGGCGCCCAGCGCCTGCGACACGGCGGCACGGTCGGCGTCGGTGGTGCGGGGCACGATGCGGTCCACCATCGAGCAGGGAAACCGGCATTCGTCGGCGATGCGCTTCGCCAGCGCCGGGTTCACCGCTTCGGCGAAGCGCAGCACCGCGCCGCGCAGCACGCGGCCGTTGGCGGGCAGGTTGTCCAGCGACATCAGCGTGATCGGGCCGCGGCCTTGCGCGAAGCGCCGCTGCAGCCCGAACACCAGCATGCCGATGGCCGAGCGTGGCGTGTGCGGATGGCCCAGGTCGTGGACGATGTCTGGGTGGTCCAGCCGCAGCGCGCCGGTGGCCGGGTCGTGGCAGTAGCCCTTCTCCGTCACTGTCAGGCTCACGATGCGCGTGTCGGCGGCGGCGATGGCGTCCAGCACCGCGCCAGGGTTCTCGGGCGCCACCAGCAGACTGCGCACCGCGCCGATCACCTGCAGCCGCTGGCGCGGCTGGCCTTGCGCGTCGGCGTCGCGGATCGCCAGGGTGTAGAGGCCGTCCTGCGGCACCAGCGCGTCCCGTGTGTCGGGCTGGCGCAGCGAGACGCCGACGATGCCCCAGCGCAGGTCGCCAGCGGCGATGGCCGCTTCGGTGGCGGCCGCGAGGTGGGCGCGCATGAAGGCGCCGATGCCCAGGTGCACGATGCCCGGCTGCAGGCGCTGGCGGTCGTAGGGTGGGCGCGTCACGGTGGCGGACAAGGCGCCCACCGTGCGGTCGTCGAGTCGGTTCATGGGCGCGTTCACCAGTTGGTCAGGGTGCCGTCGTGCTGCAGGCGGTTGACCGGCAGGTAGGCGCGCTGGTAGGGGTACTTGGCGGCCAGCGCCTCGTCGATGGTCACGCCGTGGCCGGGCGCCTCGCCGGGGTGCATGAAGCCGTCCTTGAAGCTGTAGGCGTGCGGGAACACGGCGTCGGTTTCGTCGGTGTGGCGCATGTACTCCTGGATACCGAAGTTGGGCACCCAGAGGTCGAAGTGGAGCGCCGCACCCATGCACACGGGCGAGAGGTCGGTGGCGCCGTGCGAGCCGGTGCGCACCTGGTAGAGCGCGGCCAGGTCGGCGATGCGGCGCAGGTGGGTGATGCCGCCCGCGTGGACCACGGTGGTGCGGATGTAGTCGATCAGCTGGTTCTGGATCAGGTCCTTGCAGTCCCAGATGGTGTTGAAGATCTCGCCCACGGCCAGCGGCGTGGTGGTGTGCTGGCGGATCAGGCGGAACGACTCCTGGTTCTCGGCCGGCGTGGTGTCCTCCAGCCAGAACAGGCGGTAGGGCTCCAGGTCCTTGCCCAGGCGTGCGGCTTCGATGGGTGTCAGGCGGTGGTGCGCGTCGTGCAGAAGGTGGATGTCGGGGCCGACGGCGGCGCGTACCTTGTCGAACAGCTCGGGGGTGTGGCGCAGGTATTTTTCGGTCGACCAGTCGTGTTCGCTGGGCAGGTCGGCGTCGGCCGGTTCATAGAACATCGTGCCCTTGCCCACGCCATATACCTTCTCCAGACCGGGCACGCCGCTCTGCGCACGGATGGCTTTGTAGCCCATCTCCTTGTAGCGCAGCACTTCTTCCACGGTCTGCGTGATGTCACGGCCGTTGGCGTGGCCGTACACCATCACGCCGGTACGGCTCTTGCCGCCCAGCAGCTGGTACAGAGGCATGTTGGCGGCCTTGGCCTTGATGTCCCACAGCGCCGTGTCCACGCCGGCAATGGCGCTCATGGTCACCGGGCCACGGCGCCAGTAGGCACCTTTGTAGAGGTACTGCCAGATGTCTTCGATCTGCTGCGGGTCGCGGCCGATCAGGCAGGGAATGACATGGTCGGTCAGGTAGCTGGCCACGGCCAGCTCGCGGCCGTTGAGTGTGGCGTCGCCGATGCCGGTCAGGCCTTCATCGGTCTCGATTTTGAGGGTGACGAAGTTGCGGCTGGGCGCACAGACGATGACTTTGGCGGAGGTGATTTTCATGGTGTCTTGCTCAGAGGTAGTGGTTACATGACGGCGCCCAGCGCCCAGGGCACGAACTCGTTTTGGCCGTAGCCGTGTTGCTCGCTCTTGGTCTTGCGGCCCGAGGCCGCGGCCAGCATCTCCTGGAAGATGCGCTCGCCCAGTTGCTCCACGCTCTCGCTGCCGTCGATGACGGTGCCGCAGTTGATGTCCATGTCCTCTTCCTGCTTGGCCCACAGCGCGCTGTTGGTGGCCAGCTTGAGCGAGGGCGAGGGCGCGCAGCCGTAGGCCGAGCCGCGCCCGGTGGTGAAGCAGATCAGGTTGGCGCCGCCGGCGACCTGGCCGGTGGCCGACACGGGGTCGTAGCCCGGCGTGTCCATGTAGACAAAGCCTTTGGCCGTGATGGGCTGGGCGTATTCGTAGACGTCCACCATGGGCGTGGTGCCGCCCTTGGCGATGGCGCCCAGCGACTTTTCGAGAATGGTGGTCAGGCCGCCGGCCTTGTTGCCGGCCGAGGGGTTGTTGTCCATCTCGGCGTGGTGGCGGGTGCAGTACTCGGTCCACCACCGCAGGCGGGCTTCCAGTTTGTCGGCCACGGCCTGCGACACGGCGCGTTGCAGCAGCAGGTGTTCACCACCGTAGATCTCGGGCGTTTCGGACAGCACGGCCGTGCCGCCGTGGCGCACCACCAGGTCCACCGCCGCGCCCAGTGCCGGGTTGGCGCTGATGCCGGAGTAGCCGTCGGAACCGCCGCACTGCAGGCCCACCACCAGGTGGCTGGCGGGCACGGACTCACGCTTGACGGCATTGGCTTCGGGTAGCAACTGTTTCACCACCTCGATGCCACGCGCCACGCTCTTGGACGTGCCTCCTGTGTCCTGAATGCTGAAGGTCACCAGCCTGGCACCTTCGCGCAGGCCCTCTTGCGCCAGCAGGCCCTGGATCTGGTTCGTCTCACAGCCCAGGCCGACCACGATGACGGCGGCAAAGTTCGCGTGCCGCGCGTAGCCGGCCAGCGTGCGGCGCAGTACCTTCAGGCCCTCGCCTTCGCTGTCGGTGGCGCAGCCTGCGCCGTGGGTCAGCGCCACGATGCCGTCCACGTTTGGAAACGCGGCCAGGGCCTCGGGGTGGATGTCGCGGCGGAAGTGGTCGGCGATGGCGCGCGCCACGGTGGCCGAGCAGTTCACGCTGGTGAGTACGCCGATGTAGTTGCGCGTGGCCACGCGGCCGTCTTCGCGCACGATGCCGTCGAAGGCGGCGGGCGTGTCCACGTAGGCCACGGGCCGCACGTCGCCGCCCACCGCGTAGCCCCTGTCGAAGTGGCTGAAGGCCAGGTTGTGGCTGTGCACGTGCTGGCCGGCGGCGATGTCGCGCGTGGCGGTGCCGATGATCTGGTTGTAGCGCCGCACCGGCTGGCCCGCCGCGATGGCGCGGACCGCGATCTTGTGGCCAGGCGGAATCAGGCCGCTGACCGTGATGCCCTCGGAGGCGATGGGCGTGCCGCCCAGCATCTGCTGGCGCGCGATCACGACGTCGTCTGCCGGGTGGATGCGGATCACGGGGCCGGCGTCAGCCATCGATCAGCTCCGGGTTCCAGGCGTGCACTGTCTGGCGCTGGGTGCCCAGGCCGTCGATGGACAGCTGCATCACATCGCCCGGTTTCAGGTAAGTGGCCTGGGGCTTGACGCCCATGCCCACGCCCGGCGGTGTGCCGGTGCTGATGAGGTCGCCGGGGTAGAGCGTGGTGAAGCGGCTGATGTAGCTCACCAGCTGCGCCACGTTGAACACCATGGTGCGGGTGCTGCCGTTTTGGAAGCGCTTGCCGTTGACCTCCAGCCACATGCCGAGCTGCTGCGGATCGGCCACCTCGTCGGCGGTGACGAGCCAGGGTCCTACCGGGCCAAATGTGTCGCAGCCCTTGCCCTTGTCCCAGGTGCCGCCGCGCTCCAACTGGTATTCGCGCTCCGACACATCGTTGACCACGCAGTAGCCCGCCACGTGGTTCAGCGCGTAGTCCTCGCTCACGTAGCGTGCGGTGCTGCCGATCACGACACCGAGCTCCACCTCCCAGTCGGTCTTCACCGAGCCTTGAGGGATCACCACCGGGTCGTTGCAGCCGATCATGGTGCTGGTGTGTTTGGTGAACAGCACCGGCTCGGCCGGAATCGCCATGCCGGACTCTGCGGCGTGGTCGGCGTAGTTCAGGCCCACGCAGATGAACTTGCCGCAGCCGGTCCACGGCAGGCCGATGCGCGCGCCGTCGGGCAGCAGCGGCAGGGTTTCTGGATCGAGTGCGCGCAGACGGGCGAGGCTGGCGGGTTGCAGCGCCTGCGCCGTGATCTCGGGCAACACACCCGACAGGTCGCGTGCTCGGCCAGCGGCGTCGAGGATGGCGGGCTTCTCGGCGCCCTTGGCGCCCACACGAAGGAGTTTCATGGTGTCTCGCTGTGGAGGGGTTCAGTTCGACCAGCCGCCGTCGATGACCTGGGCGGTGCCGGTGGTGAAGGCCGATTCGTCGCTAGCCAGGTACACCGCCAGCGCAGCGATCTCGTCGGTGCGCCCGAGCCGGCCGATGGGCTGGCGCGCCACAAAGGCGGCTTCGACCTGCTGCAGGGACTGGCCCGAGCTCTGCGCCTGTGCGGCGATTCGCTCGCGCAGCGAGGGTGATTCCACCGTACCGGGGCAGATGGCGTTGCAGCGCACCCCTTTGGCCACGAAATCGGCGGCCACCGCCTTGGTCATGCCGATCACGGCGGCCTTGGTGGTGCCGTAGATGAAGCGATTGGGCGCGCCCTTGATGCTCGACGCCACCGACGCGACATTGATGATGGAGCCCGACCCCTTGGCCAGCATGCCGGGCAAGAAGGCGCGCGTCATGCGGTACATGGCGCGCACGTTCAAGTCCATCGAGAAGTCGAAGGCCGCGTCGTCGCAGTCCAGCACTGTGCCGGCATCGACGAAGCCTGCAGCGTTGAACAGCACATCCACAGGACCGATGCGGTGGGCCAGCGCCTGGATAGCAACGGCATCACGCACATCGAGTCGGGCGATTTCGCAGCCGGTCTGAAAGGCAAGCGCGTCCAGCAGTTCCTTATTGATGTCCGTGGCGATGACGCGCGCACCTTCATTGAGAAAAGCCAGCGCTGTGGCGCGGCCAATGCCCTGCCCCGCAGCGGTCAGCAGGGCAGTTTTTCCAGCAAGTCGTTGTGTCATAGTCCGTCCCTCTGCTCTATTTGAGTAACCCCATCTGCTGGGGCAGCCACAGCGTCAGCGCCGGGATGTAGGTGATGGCCACCAGGCCCAGCAGCAACGGAATCAGCCAGGGCAGGATGGCCATGGTGGCGCGCTCCACCGAGAGCTTGGAGATGCGCGCCAGCACGAACAGCACCATGCCCAGCGGCGGCGTCATCAGGCCGATCATCAGGTTCAGCGTCACGATCAGGCCGAACTGCACCGGGTCGATACCAAGCTTGAGCACGATGGGCAGCAGGATCGGGACCAGGATGGTGATGGCCGCGATGGTGTCGATGAAGCAGCCCACGAACAGGATCAGCAGGTTGGCCAGCAGCAGGAACACCCACTTGTTGCTGGTGATGGAAAGTATCCAGTCGGCCAGGGCCTGCGCGGCCTGCGTGGTGGTGAGCAGCCAGGCAAAGATGGACGCGGCGGTGACGATGAACAGCACCGAGGCCGTGGTCTCGATGGTGTCGAAGGTGGCCTTGGCCAGCGTCTTGAGGGTCATGGAGCGGTAGCGCACCAGGCCCAGGAACAGGGCCCAGAGCACAGCAGCCACAGCGGCCTCGGTGGGTGTGAACCAGCCCATGGTCATACCGCCGATCAGGATCACCGGGGCCATGAGCGCCAGCACGGCAGAAAAGTTGTAACGCCAGTCCAGCGCCAGCAGCACCACGAAGGCGGTGATGGCGGCCACGTTCACCGACGCGCCGGCCTTTACGGCCAGCCACACCGCCATGGGGAAGGCCAGCACAAGCAGAATTTCCAGCGAGGCGCCGCCCAGGCGGCCCCAGTGGAACGCCACGTCGCCACCCCAGCCATTGCGGCGGGCGTAATAGGCCACGGTGAGCATCATCAGCAAGGTCAGGAAGAGGCCCGGCAGGATGCCGGCCACGAACAGAGCGCCGATGGAGACGTTGGCCATCATCCCGTAGATGACGAAGGGCAGCGACGGCGGAAAGATCGGGCCCAGCGTGGCGGACGCGGCCGTCACGCCCACCGCGAACTCGGTGGAGTAGCCGTGCTCCTTCATGGCCTTGATCTCGACGGTGCCCAGGCCTGCCGCGTCGGCGATGGCCGTGCCCGACATGCCCGAGAAGATCACCGAACCGATGATGTTGACCTGGCCCAGGCCGCCCTTCATCCAGCCCACCAGCGCGATCGCAAAGTTGTAGATGCGGCCGGTGATGCCGGCGATGTTCATCAGGTTGCCGGCCAGGATGAAGAAGGGCACGGCCAGCAGCGGGAAGGACTCGATGCCCGAGATCATGCGCTGCGCCAGCACGATGTCGGGCACGCTACCCGACACCAGGATGTAGACCAGCGAGCCACCGGCCATGGCCACCGCCACCGGCAGGCCGCAGAGCATCAGCCCCACGAAGGAAACAATCAGGATCAGCATGGGGAATCCGTTCAGTGAGGCTGGTCGTCAAAGTGGGCGGGGTTCTGCAGCGGCGAAAAGCCACGCCGCCAGTTCTCCACGGCCACCTGAATGCCGCGCAGGGTCATCAGGGCGAAGCCCGCAAAAGCCAGCCAGTACACATAGCTCTTGTTCCAGTCGATGGTGGTCATGGGTTCGTTGTCCACCGCGAGCGCGTAGCGCGCCACCAGCCAGCCGGCGTAGCCGTAGAAGGCGATGGCCGCCAGGTCCACCGCGGTGGACAACACCCTGCCAGCAGATGCCGGCAGGTGGCTGTACACCAGGTTGACCTGGATGTGCCGCGCCCGCCGCACGCACATGGACGCACCGATGAACACCACCGGCATCAGGCAGTACACGGCCAGCTCTTCCGTCCACGCAAACGAGTCGTTCAGCACATAGCGGCTGAAGAACTGCAGGAACACCAGGCCGGCCATGGTCCAGAAGAAGCCGAGGCAGACCCAGTCTTCGATGGCGTAGGCCGAGAGATCGACCTGGTGCTGGTCGGCCTCCGCGAAGCTGGCGACCAGCGCTTCCGCGCTGGTCTCGACCGGGTGCGACTCCGCCGCGCCGCCCGCGGTGGGCAGAGAGCTGTGAAGCGACATGCTGGTTCCGCCTTACTTGACGGCCTGGATGCGGTCCCAGTCGGCTTTCTGGTAGCCGAACTGCTCGAAGGGCACGTTCTTCAGCACGGTGTCACGGAACTCGCCGGTGTTCACGTCGTTCACGCTCACGCCCTTGCTGCGGAACACGGCGGCCAGTTCGCTCTCGCGTGCGGCCACTTCTTTCGAAGCCTTGGCGGCGGCTTCCTGCGCCACGTCGGTGAACATCTTCTTGTCGGCGTCCGACAGCTTCTTCCACACGCCGCCAGCCACCACGGTGTTGAGGTGGTCCACGATGTGGCCGGTCAGCACGATGTGTTTTTGCACTTCAAAGAACTTCTTGGTTTCGATGGTGGGCAGCGGGTTTTCCTGCGCTTCCACAGTGCCGTTCTGCAGCGCCAGGTAGACCTCGGCGAACGCGATGGGCGAGGTGTTGGCGCCGCAGGCGCGCGGCATGGCCAGGTAGGCGGGCACGTCGGGCACACGCATCTTCAGGCCCTTCATGTCGGCGCACTTGGCGATCGGCTTGTTGCTGGTGGTGTGGCGGGTGCCGTAGTAGGTGGTGGCAATGATTTCGTTGCCGCTCTTCTGCTCGTAGCCGGCCGTCAGCTCTTTGTAGATGTCGCTCTTGGTGTAGGCCAGCAGGTGGTCCACGCCGCGGAAGGTGTAGGGGTAGTAGGTGACGCCGATGCGCGGGAAGGCCTTGGCCGCGAAGCTGGAGCCCGAGATGATGATGTCCACCGTGCCCAGGGCGAGGCCCTGGTTGATGTCGTTTTCTTTGCCGAGCTGCGAGGCCGGGTACACGTCCACCTGGAAGCGGCCGCCGCTGCGCTTCTTGATCTCTTCGGCGGCCCAGACCGAGGCGGTGTGGAAGGGCTCGGAGGTCTCGTAGACGTGGGCCCATTTGAGCTTGGTCTGGGCGAAGGCGGGTGCGGCGGCGATGAGGCCGGCGGCCAGGGCCAGGGTGATGCGGGTGGTGTTCATTCGGTGTCTCCTGTCGTTGTGGAAAAAGTGAGTCAACTGGCGGCTAGCCAGGGATGAGCTGCACCTTGGTGCTGCGGCTGCGGTCCAAAGCCAAATCGAAGGCCGCCTTCGATTCGCTGATCGGGATCTGTGCGCTGATGAGCGGGCGCACATCGGCGCGCCGGCTGCGGAGGGCCTGCACGGCCCAGTCGAATTCGATGTCGGCCCGGAACGCACCGACGTAGTCGAGCTCGCGGGTCATGATGTCGTTGGCTGGGAACGGCAGCTCGGGCGGCAGCGTGCCGACCTGGACGATGCGGGCACCGCGGCGCACGGCCGACAGGCAGCCCGCGAGCGCGGACGGGTGGCCCGCCGCTTCGAGCGCCACGTCAACCTGTCCCTTCCAGGCGCTGGTGTCGGGCTGCGCGTCGTCGGCCCCGACGGTGAGCGCCATCTCGCGCGCCCGGTCGCTCGGGTCGCTGCACAGCACGCGGCCCGCGCCGGCCAGCCGCGCGGCAATCACCGACATACAGCCGATGGTGCCGGCGCCCGTGACAAGCACGGTGGCGCCCAGCAAGGGGCCGGCACGGCGCACCGCGTGCAGCCCGACCGACAGCGGCTCGGCGCAGGCGATCTCGCCCAGACCCACGTCCTCGTCCACCGCGGTGAGCTGCGATTCACCCACCACAAAATGCTCCCGGAACAGGCCCGGCAGGTGCGGAAAGATCGCCGCGCTGCCGAGGAACACCATCTTTTCGCAGAGGTTGCTGCGGCCGGCGCGGCAGGCCGGGCACAGGCCGCAGGGGTGGGCCGGGTTCACCGCCACCTTCTGGCCCGGCCGCACCCGGGTGACGCCAGGCCCGATGGCTTCGACCACGCCCGAGGCCTCGTGGCCCGGCACGAAGGGCGCGCGGATGGAGAAGGCGCCGGCGCGCCCGTGCTGGTAGTAGTGCAGGTCGGAACCGCAGATGCCGCCGGCGCCCAGGCGTAACCGGACTTGACCCTCTTTCGGTTCGACGTGTGGCAATTGTTCGACACTCAGTTGCAAAGGTCCATTCAGGGTGCAGGCGAGACTCATTTCCAGTCTCCGCGTAGCCGGTTGGAAGCACCAAATGCCCCCGGCGAGATAGTGATCGTGTGGGTCATGTGTCACCTCTTGTTCGTGTCTTGCTCGTTCGGTGAGCTCCAGCCGGCAGAGAAGCGGGTATGTGAGTTCTCCAAGTGGCCGGTCATGGCAGCGCGAGCGGCCTTGGGGTCGTGGCGTTCAATCGCCTTGATCACCGCGCGGTGTTCCGCCACAGCTTGTCTCCAGGTGGTCTCGCGTTCGAAGTGGCTGCCCAGTCGCGCGAACAAGGGGC
>JAGNPA010000245.1 GCA_017989885.1 Aquabacterium sp. | reverse complement strand
GGCGGCTTCCTATAATGCCCCCTGCATTCGAGCAGACCTCATGAGCCCATCAGCGCCTTCCAGCCACAACGCCCCCGCCTCGGACCAGGCCCATCCCGCACCCAAAGCCTGGTGGCGTCGCTGGGTGTTGACGCCTCTGCTGACCTTGCTCGGCCTGGGCTTTGCAGGGGCTTTGGCCGTGATGCTTTTGGTGGCCATCGGCCTGTGCGTGGCCTACCCCAACCTGCCCGAAGTGCATGGGCTGTCCGCCTACCAACCCAAGATGCCCATGCGGGTGTACGCCAGCAACGGCACCTTGATCGGAGAGTTCGGCGAAGAGAAGCGACACTTCCTGCCGATCCAGGAAATCCCCAAGGTCATGCGTGACGCCGTCCTGGCCATCGAAGATGCGCGCTTCTACCAGCACGGCGGGGTGGACTATCTCGGGGTGCTGCGCGCCGGATTGGCCAATTTTGGCGAATCTCGCAGCCAGGGGGCGTCCACCATCACGATGCAGGTGGCGCGTAATTTTTACCTGCCGTCCGAGAAAACGTTCACCCGCAAGATTTACGAGATCTTGCTGGCCATGAAGATCGAAAGCAAGTTGAGCAAGGATCAGATCCTGGAGCTCTACATGAACCAGATCTTCCTGGGGCAGCGCGCTTACGGTTTTGCAGCGGCTTGCGATATTTACTTTGGCAAGCCCATCAAGGACATCACGGTCGCAGAGGCGGCGATGCTGGCCGGGTTGCCGAAGGCGCCGTCTGCTTACAACCCGGTGCGCAACCCCCGCCGGGCGGCGATTCGCCAGCAGTACATCATTGACCGGATGTATGAGAACCGCTTCATCACCGCTGAGCAGCGCGATGAGGCCAAGGCACAGGAGTTGCGCTATCGCACCAAGGCACCGATCCCACCGTACGCCGAGTACGTTGCCGAGGCTGCTCGCTCGTTGATGCACGAGCAGTACGGCGCTGACGCCTACACGCGTGGCCTGCAGGTGTACACCTCGATGGACCTCAAGGAGCAGGAGGTTGCCACCAAAGCCTTGCGCAAGGGCTTGCTCGACTTTGATCGCCGCCAAGCCTGGCGCGGCCCCGAGGCCTACATTGAACTGCCCACCGACCTGAAGCAGGTGGACATCATGATTGCCGAGGCACTGGAGGATCACCCGGACAGCGACACCCTGCGCGCTGCGGTGGTCACCCACGCCGAACCCAAGCGCGTGCTGGCCACCTTGCAATCAGGCGAACAACTGGAAATCGGCCCGGAAGGCCTGAAGGCAGTGGGCAAGGCGCTCACCGATCAGGCCAGCCCCAAGCAGCAGATTCGCCGCGGCGCTGTGATCCGTGTCGTGCAAGGCAGTGATGACCAGTGGGCCGTGCGGCAACTGCCTGAGGTCGAAGGCGCCTTCGTGTCCATGGACCCACGGACCGGGCTGATCCGCGCCATGGTGGGCGGGTTTGATTTTGAGCGCAACAAGTTCAACCACGTGACGCAAGCCTGGCGCCAACCTGGCTCCAGCTTCAAGCCATTCATTTACTCGGCCGCACTGGAAAAGGGCTTCACCCCGGCCACCGTGGTCAACGATGCACCGCTGTTCTACAACGCCGGCAGCACTGGCAGCCGCGCCTGGGAGCCCAAAAACTACGACGGCAAATTCGAAGGCCCCATGACGCTGCGCCGCGCGTTGGCCAAGTCAAAAAACATGGTATCCATCCGCGTGCTGGAGTCTGTGGGCACCCACTATGCTCAGGACTGGCTGACCAACTTCGGATTTGACGCCGCCAAGCACCTGCCTTACTTGCCGATGGCCTTGGGCGCCGGGTCGGTGACGCCGCTGCAGATGGCCGATGGCTATGCGGTGTTTGCCAACGGCGGCTACCGTGTGAACCCGACGCTCGTGCTCAAAGTCACCGACGGCCGTGGTCACCTGCTGGCGCAGTACCGCCCCAATGTGCTGGACGAGAGCATGCGCGGCATCAACGCGCGCAATGCCTTCGTCATGAACAGCTTGTTGCAGGAAGTGGCGCGGACAGGCACCGCCGCGCGCGCGCAGGCCACCCTCAAGCGTCCCGACCTGTACGGCAAGACGGGCACCACCAATGACTCGATGGATGCCTGGTTTGCCGGCTATCACCCCAGTCTGGTGGCCGTGGTGTGGATTGGCTACGACCAACCGCGCAAACTGGGCGACCGCGAAACCGGTGGCGGCCTGGCTTTGCCGGTGTGGATCGACTACATGGCCACCGCGCTGCGCAACACCCCGGTGACCGAACTGAGCCCGCCGGAAGGCGTGGTCAACATCGGGGGCGAATGGTTCTACGAAGAGTACACCCGCAGCAGCGGGGTGCGCGACGTGGGCCTTCAGAGCCCAGACGCTGAAGAGGGCGCGCCTTCCGCCCCGTCGGCATCCGAAAAAAGCGACATTCTGGACATGTTTGGCAAGCCGGCGAGTGAGTGAGGCCCACACCCGGGCCAAGTTCTCGCCAGCCGCATCCTGTCAGAAGGTCAGGCCGGGCTTGCTTTGCTCGCTGGCACAGGCCGACAGCAGCGCAAAAAATTCATCACCGCTGCGGGTGTCACGCCAGAGACCTTCGCCATCCAGCCGGAAATGAAACCCACCACGGCGCGCCGCCAACCACAGTTCATGCAACGGCGGTTGCGCATTGACGATCAACTGGGACCGATTGGGCAAGGTCATCGTCAACATGCCGCCGGTGCGTGCCGTGTCGATGTCAACCACATCCTCCTCCAGCCACCGATCCACCGTCGACTCGATGCGCGACAGGGCCGACCGGATGGCTGCGTCGTACTGCGCGTCGCTCAGTCCGTAAGGGGAATCGGGATGGGACATGTCGGCTTCCTTAGAATGCGGGAATGAAAAGCAAGACACAAATTCTACGAGGCGCACTGGCCATCGCCAGTCTTTCGCTCATGACCCTGCTGACAACAGGCTGCGGCATGAAGGGGGGCTTGTACCTTCCCGCCCCCGCTGCGAGCGCCGCTCAACCCTCTACCCCCCCATCCAAATGACACTCCCCGGCGCCCCGTTTCTGGCCTATCGCGGCCAAGACCTGTTCATGGACGACCTCTCGCTGAACGACTTGGCACGCGAGCATGGCACCCCGCTGTATGTGTATTCGCGCCGCGCCATGCTGGCGGCACTGGCCCCCTACCAGAAGGCACTGCAGGGCCGCCCTCACCTGGTGTGCTTCGCCGTGAAGTCCAACTCCAACCTGGCGGTGCTGCAGACCTTCGCCCAGGCAGGCTGCGGGTTTGACATCGTATCTGGCGGTGAGCTGGAGCGTGTCCTCGCAGCAGGCGGCGATGCGGGCAAGGTGGTGTTCTCCGGGGTGGGCAAGTCGCGCCGTGAGATGAAGCAGGGCCTGGAGGCTGGCGTGCGCTGCTTCAACGTGGAAAGCACGGCCGAGCTGGAAGTGCTGTCGGAGGTGGCGACACAGATTGGCCGCACGGCGCGGGTGAGCCTGCGCGTGAACCCGGATGTGGACGCAGGCACGCACCCCTACATCTCGACCGGCCTGAAGGGCAACAAGTTCGGCGTCGCACACGAGGTGGCCGTGGCCACTTACCAGCGCGCCGCCCAACTGCCAGGCATCGAGGTGGTGGGCATTGACTGCCATATTGGCTCGCAGATCACGGAGATTGCGCCCTACCTGGATGCACTGGACCGTGTGCTGGACCTCGTGGAGGCGATTGAAGCCACGGGGGTCACCCTGCACCACCTGGATCTGGGTGGCGGCCTGGGCATCACCTATACCGACGAAACACCACCTGCAGCCGACGTGTTGATCGCCCAGTTGCTGGCCAAGATCGACGCCCGCGGGCATGGTCACCGTGAGATTGTGTTCGAGCCCGGCCGTTCGCTGGTGGGCAATGCGGGCGTGCTGCTGACGGAAGTGATGTTCCTCAAGCCGGGTGAGCAAAAGAACTTCTGCGTGGTGGATGCCGCCATGAACGACCTGATGCGGCCTGCGCTGTATGAGGCCTTCATGGGC
>JAGNPA010000244.1 GCA_017989885.1 Aquabacterium sp. | reverse complement strand
CGGCCGGGCGAGGTGCTGGCAGGCAAAGTGGCTCGGGTGGAGCCGCTGGCGGACAGCGTGACCGAGGAGCGGCTGGCGCAAGTGGCTTTTGCGGCGTTGCCTGCGGGCGTGCCGGTGGGCGAGATGGCCGAGGTGACTCTGCAGTTGCCAGCCACTCCCGAGATGCTGGTGTTGCCGAACGCAGCCACACAGCAGCATGAAGGAAAAAATGGTGTGTGGCGACTGAAGAATGGCGTGCTGGAATTTGTACCAGTGAGGCTGGGCCTACAAGGGCTTGACGGCATGGTGGAGGTGCTGGATGGATTGCACGAGGGCGATACGGTGGTGCTCTACACCCAGAGTGCGTTGAAAGCCGGCTCTCGGATCACCCTTGTGGACCAACTGATGCCGACTGGGGGAGCGAGGTGATCAGCCTGGCCGGGCGCGACATCCTGCACGGCTGGAGCAAGTACGTGCTGACCGGACTGGGTCTGGGTCTGCTCATCGGCGTGACGCTGTCGATGGCGGGCGTATACCGAGGCATGGTGGACGACGCCCATGCGCTGCTGTCCAACAGCCGCGCCGACCTATGGGTGGTGCAGAAAGACACGCAGGGGCCGTACGCTGAATCGTCCAGCATCAAGGACGACGTGGTGCGCAGCGTGCGTGGCATGCCTGGCGTGACCGCCGCAGCCAACGTGACCTACCTGACCATGCAGGTGGCGCGCAACGGCGAAGACAACCGTGTGATGGTTGTGGGCATCGAGCCAGGGATGCCTGGTGCGCCGGGCTACCTGGTTGCAGGGCGCCACCTCACTCGCAACCACTATGAGGCGGTCGCTGATGTCAAGACCGGTTTTCAGCTCGACGAGACTGTGCGCATCCGTCGCCATGACTACACGGTGGTGGGGTTGACTCAGCGCATGGTGTCCTCCGGCGGAGACCCTATGTTGTTCGTGCCGCTGAAGGACGCGCAGGAGACACAATTTTTGAAAGACAACGACGCCATCATCAATGATCGCGCACGCACGGCCGCCAACCCAGCCTTCAACCGGCCGGGCAGTCCCGACCTGCTGGACGCGGTGCAGAACCTACAGACCAGCAGCCGCAGCGTGAATGCAGTACTGGTGCAGCTGGCACCAGGCTTCACGCCCGAACAGGTGGCCGAACCGATACGGCGCTGGAAACACCTGAGCGTGTACACGCGCGAGGGCATGGAAAATATTCTGATCGTGAAACTTATCGCCAATTCGGCGAAGCAGATCGGCATGTTTCTGGTGATCCTCGCCATTGTCAGCGCAGCGATTGTGGCCTTCATCATTTACACCATGACCATGGGCAAGCTGCGAGAGATTGCGGTGCTCAAGCTCATCGGCACGCGTGACCGAACTATTGCCAGCATGATCCTGCAGCAGGCGCTGGGCTTGGGCTTGATTGGCTTTGCGGTTGGCAAGGTAGCAGCAACCCTCTGGGCTCCTGCCTTCCCCAAATTTGTGCTGCTGCTGCCGGGCGACGCTGCGACGGGCCTGGTGGTCACGCTGGTGATCTGCGCACTGGCGAGCACGCTGGCGATCCGCGTGGCTCTGAAGGTTGATCCTGGCGCGGCGATCGGATGAATGCGATGAACACACCCTATCAAGGCGGTATCTTGATCGAAGGTCTGCGCAAGGTCTATGGTCACGGCGACACGGCTGTGGAGGCGCTAAAACACGTGAACATGCAGGTGGCCCCCGGCGAGGTGGTGGGTCTGGTGGGGCCTTCGGGCTCGGGCAAAAGCACGCTGCTCAAATGCCTTGGTGCGATCATCGAACCCAGCAGTGGCCGGATGACGCTGGGCAACGAGGTAATCTATGACAACGGCTGGAAAGTGAAAGACCTGCGTGCGCTGCGTCGTGATCGCATCGGCTTCGTGTTTCAGGCCCCCTATCTCATACCGTTCCTGGATGTGACGGACAACGTGGCGTTGCTGCCGATGCTGGCCGGACGGTCCAACGCCGAGTCCCGTGCCCGTGCGCTGGAGTTGCTAACAGCGCTGGATGTACAGCACCGTGCGCGGGCTGAGCCTTCCCAACTATCGGGCGGAGAGCAACAGCGAGTGTCAATCGCGCGGGCGCTGGCCAACAGGCCGCCGGTCATACTGGCCGACGAGCCCACCGCGCCGCTGGACAGCGAACGCGCGCTGGGTGTGATGCGCATCCTCAACCAGATGGCGCGTCAGGCTCAAACCGCCATAGTTGTGGTGACGCACGACGAAAAGATCATCCCGACTTTCAAACGGATTTATCACATTCGCGATGGACAAACGGTCGAAGAGGCTGGTGAGGGGCGGGCATTGGAAGACGCTGCACTTCTTCCCCCTTCGTAAACACGCCGCCCGTACAAAACTCGGGTTTGTAGCTCGTCAAGAAACAGCCTCTTGGCTCTTCACAGATAGGCGTACAGCCCGTACCAGGTTTGATAGGTCTGAGCGCGGTCCTGAGATACCTGCAGCAGTACCTGCAAGTAGTTCCCGATGAGGTACCTTTATAAGGCATGTCGCGCAACTGACGGACAGGATCAACGTCTCGCGATCAAACCGCCCACCCCAGCTTGTGAGCTTTTGCGGTCTGGTCATGGCGCACATCGTCTTCCGTGTGCACATAGATGCTAGTGGTGGAAATATTTGCGTGCCCCAGGTTGTCGCGAACAGCCTTGAGATCCATGTTGTCGCTCTGATGGGTGCCCGCCGTATGTCTCATCCAGTGGGCTGAGGCCTTCTCCACATGAGCGGCAGCGGCCTCATGGTCAGGACCCAGAGCGCGCAGGCGGGCTGCGGTTTCGCGGAAGATTGTCTTGACCAACTCGTGCACCCCACTGCGTCCCATAGGTTTAGACCCACCAATCAATGGCAGGAGCAGTGGGGAGTAATCGCCCTCACGCGGTAGAGGTCCCAGGTCATTCGACTTTCGGTAGCGCATTAGCTCAGAGACCAACTCGTCAGTCGCAGGAATCGCTCGGGTTTTTTCTCCCTTGCCACAAATCTCCAGCCACCAGCGCTCCCGCCCATCGGCTCCCCGTCGCCAGTAAAAGTCGCCCATGGAGTTGTTGCAGACCTCCGAAATCCGCAGGCCACCGATGTAGAGGAGTGAGAAGAGCCACCGATATCGGGCCGCTTGGAGAGCGAGGCGAGGCGTACCCGTGGGAAGGGACTCAATCGTTGCGCGTACTTGCGCCCAGTGCTCGTGGGGCAGGAATCTGCTGGTCTTGGCGGGCCGGGCCACAGATTTGCGGCGGCGCAAAGCTAAGGGGTTGCCCGCCAGATACCCGGCTTGAACCAACCAATTGAAGAGACTGTTGAGGATCGACAGCGCTTGGCGCTGGCTCTGCCTATCCAGCGGCTTGGCGAACGGACGCCAGTGGGGCGAGGACCTCGGCGCCTTCTGAGCGACCTGCATGACCCAGCGGTCGGCTGGTTGAGGATCTTCCAGAAAGGACTCGTAGGCGAGGAAATCCTCGTGAGTCAGATCGGACAGGGCCTTTCCGTACTGGTGCACGCACCAAAGCAGCAGCCTTTCGGCCTCCTTGCGATAGCTGGCCAACGTGGCCGGTGAATCCTTGTAGCGCGCCAGCCAAGCCAAAACCGCAGAGCGGTCGTCATTGGCCGCTACTTGGGGCAGGCCCTGGGCCCGATTTCGGCCACGCTCTCCGGAAAGATGAGCGGGTAGTACCAAGCCGTCCAAGGGCTCAAGATGCGCCAAAGCGGCCGGGGCGACGGTCAAACTGCTCATAGGCCAAATTCTATAGACATTAGATTAATTATGTCCAGAGATTGAAAATTAATTCAACGATTTATACGTTATACGTTGTATTATTTAAGAATGAGCGAAGAATCCGAAATCCAAGCCGAAGTTGAAGCCCTGCGGGAGCGTTTCAGCGATACGAAAGCGTTGTACCGCGAGGTTTGCGCGTTGCTGTTCTTCCGATACGGCATCACGCCCACAGCCAGCAAGCTCTATCAGCATGTGCGCAAGGGCTCCATGAGCGCCCCGGCCGAAGCGCTGGCCA
>JAGNPA010000243.1 GCA_017989885.1 Aquabacterium sp. | reverse complement strand
ATCCGCGACTGGGTCAAGCTCGCCGTCACGCGCGCGCGCAACTCGGGCATGCCGGTGGTGTTCTGGCTCGACCCGTACCGCCCGCACGAGAACCAGCTCATCACCAAGGTCAAGATGTACCTGCACGAGCACGACACCAACGGGCTCGACATCCAGATCATGAGCCAGGTGCGCGCCATGCGGTACACGCTGGAGCGCGTGATCCGCGGGCAAGACACCATCAGCGCCACCGGCAACATCCTGCGCGACTACCTGACCGATCTGTTCCCCATCATGGAGCTGGGCACCAGCGCCAAGATGCTGTCCATCGTGCCGCTGATGGCCGGCGGCGGCATGTACGAGACGGGCGCCGGCGGCTCGGCGCCCAAGCACGTGCAGCAACTGGTGGAAGAAAACCACCTGCGCTGGGATTCGCTGGGCGAATTCCTGGCGCTGGCGGTGTCGCTGGAAGATCTGGGGCTGAAGACCGGCAATTCCCAGGCCAAGCTGCTGGCCAAGACACTGGACGCCGCCACCGGCCAACTGCTGGACAACAACAAGGGCCCGTCACCCAAGACCGGCCAGCTCGACAACCGAGGCAGCCAGTTCTATCTGGCCAAGTACTGGGCCGAGGAACTGGCCGCGCAGACCGAAGACGCCGAACTGGCCAAGAAGTTTGCGCCGCTGGCCAAGGCCTTGGCCGCGGGCGAGCAGGCCATCGTCAAGGAGCTGACCGACATCCAGGGCAAGCCGGTGGACATCGGCGGCTATTACCAGCCCGACCCCGCCAAGCTGGCGCAGGTGATGCGCCCGAGCAAGACCTTCAACGACGCGTTGGCGAAGGTGGCGGCCTGAGGGTTGATGGTGCCTCGCAGGCGCCATCAATGATATAAAAAAGATAGCTGCTCGCGCTTGCCCATCAAGCGCTGCAGCTATTTTTCATTCATAACTCAGCGCTTGCCGTCAAACGGCTTGCCGCGCAGCTTGGCGCCTGCCTTCAGGTGGCGCTGCTCGAACCAGCCCTGGTTCATCTCCAGCACGTAGCGCACCGGCTCGGCCGAGCAATGGCTGGACTCGTCCAGCGGTTTCATGTCGGCCAGGTTGGCGATGGTGCCGTCGTCGGTCACGAAGGCGGCCGTCAGCGGGATCAGCGTGTTCTTCATCCAGAAGCACTGCACGGCGGGCTGCTCGAACACGAAGAGCATGCCTTCGTGCTGAGGCATTTCCTGCCGGTGCATCAGGCCGATCTGCCGCTGTGCGTTGGTGCTGGCCACTTGCGCGTCGATGCGGTACATGCCCGCCATCAGCGTGGTGCGCGGCAGGTTCATCTGCGGCTGGCCGGCGGGTGCAAGTTGCGCTTGCGCCGCGGCGGCCAACACCGTGCAACCCACGGTCAGCAGAGCTGCGCGTCGCACAGCCTGGCCCAGTCGCACCGTTCGCCCAATGCGCGCACCCCGTCGGCGGTTCCGGTTCACGGAGGGGGCAGGAAAGCGAATGGGCACAGAAAAAGCCATGGTGCGAAGGGCGGTAGGTGCAAAAGGGGCGTTCGGGCGCCGCCCGCGAAGGCGGCCAGCCCGGAGGCGAGTTTACGTGCGCTCAACCAGTTGCCCCACGGCGTCCAGCAGGCTTTCAAAGCCGCCGCGCGGGTCGAAGCGCTGGCCGTTGATGAAAAAGCACGGCGTGCCGTTCACGCCGCTGCGCAAGCCGCTTTCCATATCCTGGCGGACGCGCGCCGCCAGCTCGCCCGCATCGACGGCCGTCTGGAACTGCTCGGCGCTCTGGCCCAGCGAGGCGACGATCTGGCCGTAAAGCTCGGGGCCCAAGGCGTCCTGGTTCTCGTACAAGGCGTCGTGCGCGGGCCAGAACTGCCCCAGCGAAGCGGCGAACTCGGCCACGATGGCGGCGTTGAACGCCTCAGGGTGCGCTTCCACCAGCGGGAAATTGCGAAAGGCAAACGCGATCTTGTCGCCGTAGCGGCGCACCAGTTCCTGGGTGACGGGGTAGGCGTCACCGCAATAAGGGCACTGGTAGTCGCCGTACTCGACCACCTGGATGGCGGCCTTGGCGTTGCCGACGGTGTGGTCGTTGGCGCTGAGCGGGGGTTTCAGGGACATCAGGGGCTCCGGTAAGGCAAGACGGGTTGTGGCGATGGGTTTACAGGCGGTCCAGCGCGTCCAGCACGCCATCGACGCCCGGGTTGATGGCCACGGGCGACAGGTAGCTCCAGGCAATCTTGCCCTCGGCGTCGATCACGAACAGCGCCCGCTTGCTGCAACCGGCCTCGGCGTCGTAGGCCCCGTAGGCGCGCGAGACTTCGCCCTTAGGCTCGTAATCGGACAGCAGGTCAAAGTGCAGCTTGCGGGCGTCGCGGAAAGCCTGGTGGCACCACGCGCTGTCGACCGAGATGCCCAGCACCAGCGCTTGCTTGGGCTTGATGAGCGGCAGCGCCTCGTTGAACAGCGCCAGCTCGTCCCCGCAAACGGGGCTCCAGTCGGCCGGGTAGAACACCAGCACCACCGGCTTGCCGCGCAACTCGCTCAGGCGCAGGCGTTGGTCAGGAGTGGCGGGCAGGTTGAAGTCTGGCGCCTGGGTGCCCACGGCGAGGATGTCGGTGGGGTGCGATGAAGCGGTCGTGAGGATGGTGTCCTTAGTGGTGTTCGCAAAAAAATGGCTCGGCGGCGAGCGGCCCCGCAGGCAACGTCAAATAGGTTGGAACGTCGAAGCCAGCCGAGTGTCCGCCAGGCGCGGGGCGTGTGTCTGTAGGACAGCGCAGTGCGCGAAACACTGCGTCAGGGCTGTCCCTGCGACAACGCAAGGTGCGGGGCACCGCCTAGAATTCCAAGTCTCAAGGCGCGCCAGCCCTCTGCCCGGCGGGCGGCGCGGCCGGATTGCTTAGCCCCATCGACATCTGGAGACCAGAATGACCCGTTCCGAGCACATCAAGGTGCCTGCCGAAGGCCAGAAAATCACCGTCAACGCGGATTTTTCGCTCAACGTGCCTGACCAGCCCATCATTCCCTACATCGTGGGAGACGGCACTGGGGTGGACATCACTCCCGTGATGATGAAGGTGGTGGATGCGGCGGTGGCCAAGTGCTACGGCAGCCAGCGCAAGATCGCCTGGATGGAGGTCTACGCAGGCGAGAAGGCCACACAGGTCTACGGCCCCGACGTGTGGCTGCCGCAGGAAACGCTGGATCTGCTCAAGGAGTACGTCGTCTCGATCAAGGGGCCGCTGACCACGCCGGTGGGCGGCGGCATCCGTTCGCTGAACGTGGCGCTGCGCCAAGAGCTGGACTTGTACGTCTGCCTGCGCCCGGTACGCTACTTCAAGGGCGTGCCCTCGCCCGTGAAAGAGCCGGAAAAGGTGGACATGGTGATCTTCCGCGAGAACAGCGAAGACATCTACGCGGGCATCGAGTACGAAGCCAAGTCCGACAAGGCCAAGAAGCTGATCAAGTTTCTGGTGGAAGACCTGGGTGTCAGCAAGATCCGCTTTCCGGACAGCTCGGCCATCGGCATCAAGCCGGTGTCGATCGAGGGCACCGAGCGGCTGGTGCGCAAGGCCATCCAGTACGCCATTGACAACGACAAGCCCAACGTCACGCTGGTGCACAAGGGCAACATCATGAAGTACACCGAAGGGGGCTTTCGCGACTGGGGCTACGCGCTGGCGCAGCGTGAATTTGGCGCCGAGCTGATGGACGGCGGCCCGTGGTGCAAGTTCAAGAACCCCAAGACGGGCAAGGACATCGTCATCAAGGACGCGATTGCCGACGCCTTCCTGCAGCAAATTTTGCTGCGCCCGGCCGAGTACAGCGTCATCGCCACGCTGAACCTGAATGGCGACTACATCAGCGACGCGCTGGCCGCGCAGGTGGGCGGCATCGGCATTGCCCCCGGCGCCAACATGAGCGACAGCGTGGCCTGTTTCGAGGCCACCCACGGCACGGCGCCCAAGTACGCGGGCAAGGACTACGTCAACCCGGGCTCCGAAATCCTCTCCGCCGAAATGATGCTGCGCCACATGGGCTGGACAGAAGCCGCCGACCTGAT
>JAGNPA010000242.1 GCA_017989885.1 Aquabacterium sp. | reverse complement strand
GCCAGGGCCAGCACCAGGGCAGACGCCTTCAGCGGGGCGCGGTAGAACGACGAGGCAGAAGAGGAACGGGGCATTGTGACTCCTTGGTACACGGGATCAAGTCTGTGAGTCGCAAATGGGGACGGATGTCTGATCACCCCCCTTTGCGGGATGAGCCAACTTTGCCTTGAGAACTTACGTCTGGGCACAAAGCCTGCTGTATGGGCGCAACAAAAAATCACGGTTTTACGCGGACATGTGACCATTTCGCACCAAATTAAGGGTAAACCCTCGTCGGGTTATTCGCCTTCGCCAAACTTGTCGTTGATCAGCGCCAGCAGGGCCTTCATGGCGTCCTCTTCGCGGGGGCCATCGCACTCGATTTCCACGGTGCTGCCCAGGCCGGCGGCCAGCATCATCACGCCCATGATGCTCTTGGCATTAACGCGCCGCTCGTTGCGGCTCATGAACACTTCACAGGGAAAGCTGCTGGCCAGTTTGGTGAGTTTGGCCGAGGCGCGGGCGTGCAGGCCCAGCTTATTGCTGATGTTGGCGGTGGTCTTGATCATGGCTGGTAGGTTGGCTGGCCTGGTTTTGCGGCCGACTGGCTGCGATCTGCATGACACCCTGGGTGCCCCCGGCCAGCGCGCGCGTCACCAAGGTGTCCAGAGGCTCGCTGGCGTAGTTCAGGGCGCGCCACAGCATCGGCACATTCACCCCGGTGATCACCTTCACGTGCTGACCGTCGGCCAGACGCTGAACGGTGTTGCAAGGCGTGGCGCCGAACACATCGGTGAGGATCAGGGCCTCGCCACGCGCATCGGCATCCTGCGCGAGGCTCAACAGCACGCGCGCCTGCGCTTCGAGCTCGTCGCAAGGCAGGTTCGGTGGCACGTCGAGCGCCTGCAGGTGTTGCACCAACTCGGGAAAACAATGCCCGGCGGCCAGCTTCAAGGCTGAAGCCAGAGGGGCGTGCGCGATGATGAACAGGCCGGGCATGAGGTGGGGTTGAAGGGGTCAGGCAGGGAACTGGAATCCGTCCCGAAAGGACAACTCCGCATCTTGCGCCGCCTCAGTGGGTTCTGTCCCATTTGATCCGATGGGTCGGGACACCGAGGCCTGAAAAATCTGCAGGCCGTGGGCAAAATGCCACGCTGTGACGCCCATCTCCAGCGGCCGCCCCCAGCCGTCGACCCGCCGCGCCTGGAAACGCCAGCCCTGTGCCTGGGGTTGCGGCGTCATGCCACGGACCTGCACCGGGCCCAGCGGCACCACCCCGACCGGGGTCTGGCTGCCTGCCAACTGGCTGGCGGCTTGCAGGTTGTCCTGCATGACGCGGGCCAGCGCGGTCAAGGTGGGGCCCACCTGGGTCACGTCTGGCACCTGCACCTGGCTGAGCGCCCAGGTCACGTCACCGGTCTGACAAGACCACATCTGCATGACCAGGGGCTGGGCCGCGCTGGGCAGGGTCACGGTGCGGGTCGCGTGATCCGGTCGGCAAGGGAACAGGGCCTGCAAACCCGGGGCCTCGGGCGGGCGCACCTCGCGCCAGTCCAGGGCGGGCGAGCAGGCGGTCAAGGTGATCAAGGCGCCCAAACCGATGAACCGGCGGATGCGCGCACCGCGCCAGCCTGCACGCGACGTGCTCGGGCGCCCAACCGACATCTGGCGGACCATCAGGCGGCCGGGCGGGACAGCAACTGCCCCAACAGCTTGTGCATGGCATCGAAGTCGGGCTCGCCCACATAGCGTTTGACGACCTTGCCCTCGCGGTCGATCACCAGGGTGGTGGGCGTGAGCTGCACGTCGCCAAAGGCCTTGGCCAGGCTGCCATCGTGGTCGATGGCCACGCGAAACGGCAGCTGACGGGTCTGCGCAAACTGCATGACGTAGGCCGGTGGGTCGTAGGACATGGCCACGGCCAGGGTTTCCAGCCCCTGCGCCTGAAAGCGCTGATGGGTGGCCACGATTTGCGGCATTTCCTTGACGCAGGTGGTGCAACTGGTGGCCCAGAAGTTCAGCACCGTCACTTTGCCTTTGAACGCGCTTGTGCGATGCTGGCTGCCATCCAGCTGGGTGAAAGGCAGGTCCGGCAAATCGGAGCTGCCGCCCGACAGGCAGGCGCTCAGGAGCACGGGCAGGCCCAGGATCATCAGACGTCGACTCATCGGCATGGGTGTCACCACAGCAAACTTGAAAGGAAACAACGTGAAACGTCGCAGTGTATTGTCATCCCTGGGGGCATTCGGCCTGAGCCTGGTCACCCTGCCCGCAACAGGGTGGGCCGCCGCGTTCAGCAGCAAGGACGCCACCGCCGCCCTGCGCGCGGCGCTCGACAAGGGGGCCGAGGTGGCCGTCTCGCAGTTGGGCGCCAACAATGGTTTCCTGAACAACGACAAGGTGCGCATCGGCCTGCCCTCGCCGCTGGACAAGGCGGCGCCCGTGCTGCAGGCCATGGGGCGCGGCCAGCAATTGCAGCAGCTGACCGAATCCATGAACCACGCGGCCGAGCAGGCCGTGTCCCTCGCCCGGCCCCTGTTGCGTAAGGCCATCCAGAACATGAGCGTGCAGGACGCTGCCGGCATCTTGCAAGGCGGCGATAACGCCGTCACCGAGTATTTCGCCCGCAAGACGCGTGAGCCGCTCACCAGCCAGTTCCAGCCGGTGGTCAACCGCTCACTGGAAAAGCTGTCGGTGACCCAGCATTACAACGATCTGGCCGGCAAGGCCCAGCGCTTCGGCCTGCTGCAAGGCCAGGGGGGCACGCTGCAGGATCACGTCACGAACAAGGCGCTGGACGCCCTGTTCATGGTGATCGGCGAGGAAGAGCGCAAGATCCGCCAGGACCCGGTGGGCACGGGCAGCGCCTTGCTCAAGAAGGTTTTCGGGGCGCTGTGACCTCGGCCGGCTTGGGGCCGCGTTCCAGCTTTTCCACGTGGGGGTCGGCCCACGGGCCGGTGACCATGAACTCCTGGGTGCTGGCGTCGGCCACCTGTTTGCGCAGCAGGTACTGCGCAATGAAGGTGCCGATGCCGATGACCGGGTTGATGGCGGCGTAGGCCAACGAGGCTGCCTCGGCGTTGATCTGCGGCACCACAAAGACGTGCAGGTTCTGCGTCTCCTTGGCCAGGTCGGCCTGTCCTTCCATCAGCACGATGGCCTGCACGCCACGCATGCGCAGGTTGCGGGTGGCGGCCACGCCCTGGGTGACCTTCACATCCCCGTCGATGGCATCGAACGCGAAACCCTGCTGGAACAGGTCGCGGAAATCCAACGTCAGCCGTCGCGGCAAGGACTGCAGGCTCAAGACACCCAGCAGCTTGGCGATGCCCGGGTCGGCCTTGAGGAACTGACCGGCGTTGATCCGGACCTGGATGTCCCCGGACATCGTCAGCGGATCGGGCTCCAGGGGCGAGCCCAGCCAGTTGACCTGCCCGGTGAGCTGCCCTTTGCCGCCTCGCAACGTCTGGGGCAGGCCCAGGCGGGTCAGCAGGGCACCGCTGTCGCGCAGGTCGAGGGTGAAGCCAAAGGCCGAGCGCGGCCGGCCGGGTGTGCCCAATGCGGCCCAGTTGCCCGAGGCGTCCAGCTGCGCCTCCGGGGTGCTCAGGCGCAGGCGGTTGAGGCGCCATTCGGGCAAGGCCGCGCCGCCCGCCATGGGCACCAGCCGGTTGAGGGCCTCCACCTCCAGTCGACCCAAGGCCAGGCCACGCCACTCGAACTGGTCGATCTGAATGTCCAAGGCGGGCAACTGGCTGGCCCCCTCGCTGGCGAGCATTTGCGCAGTCGCCTGGGTCTGCAGGGCCTGCGCCTCGGCATTGGGGATGGACAGGCGTGACAAGCGCGCCGTCACCCGGGTGGACGATGGCCCGGCAGCCAGCGGCGCTTTCTCGGGCGCCCATTCGATCTGGCCGGCCACCTGATCGGCGTTGAGTTGCAGGCGCCACACGTTCGGGGCCGGATGGGCCAGGGTGGCCGACACGTCCTTGAGGGTGCGCTGGCGGAAGGTCAGTGCCCCGGTCTGGATGCTCACTGTCTCAGGCAGGCCATCGCCGAGATCGGAC
>JAGNPA010000241.1 GCA_017989885.1 Aquabacterium sp. | reverse complement strand
CACGTGTGAGTCCCTTTTGCATGGTGTCGCCGGTTTGGGTCAACGAATGCCGGACACCGTGGCCTGGGTATTGAACACCGACACGGCAGCGATGCGCTCGTCGGATTGCTGGCGCAGGCGCTCGGCGGCGGCCGCCGTCTGCTCCACCATTGACGCGTTTTGCTGCGTGGTCTGATCAAGCCGGCTGATGGCCAGGTTGATCTGGCCGATGCCCTCGTTCTGCTCGGAGCTGGAAACGGTGATCTCGCTGACCAGGGCGCTGACGCGGCGCACCTGCTCGACGACCTCGCCGATGATCTCGCCGGTGTTGCCGACCAGGCTGCTGCCGGAGTCCACTTGCTCGACGCTGCGGGTGATGAGCTGCTTGATTTCCTTGGCAGCTTCGGCGCTGCGCTGGGCCAGGCTGCGCACCTCGCTGGCGACCACGGCGAACCCCCTGCCCTGCTCGCCCGCGCGCGCGGCCTCCACGGCCGCGTTCAGCGCCAGGATGTTGGTCTGGAAGGCAATGCCGTCGATCACACCGATGATGTCGGTGATCTTGCGGCTGGACTGCTGGATGCCCGACATGGTGTCCACCACGCGGTGCACGGCCTCGCCACCCCGGGTGGCCACGTCAGATGCCTGACCCGCGAGCTGGTTGGCCTGATGGGCGTTGTCCACGCTGGCGCGGATGGTGGAGGCGATCTCTTCCACCGAGGCGGCGGTTTGCGCGATGCTGGCGGCCGCGTCTTCGGTGCGGCTGCTCAGCAACTGGTTGCCGTGCGCGATGTCGCCGCTGGCCTGTCGGATGGCATCCGAGGAGCGGTGAACCTGCTGGATCGCGGTCTCGATGTGCTGCAAGGCATCGACCAGCTTGCGGCTGACGCGACCCTTGACCGACAGATGGGACGCGTTGAGGTTGATGGTCCCGTTGTCGCCCTGGATTTGCTCGACGATGCGCATCAGCTCTTCGGCGGTGGCAAAGTCAGCGCGGGCGCGCAGGGCCAGCAGAATCAACACCACCGACTCGACGACCACGTAAATGGCGTGTTCCACGACCCGCATGAAGCTGGGCTCGGTGAAGCACATGGGGCCCCAGCCCCAGGTCTGGAACTGGTTGAACGAGAGGTGGTGGATGGCGATGGCCACGGCCCCCGCAATGATGGCCACGCTGCTGCGGTAGACCACCAGGCAGGCCAGAAAAGCGAAGACGGCGAAGTGGGCCTCACTGTGACCGCGGGCGACGTGGATCATCAGCCCGACCATGGTCATGCCCAGCACCGGCAAGGCCACGCGGCTGAGTGCCCCGCTCTTGGACCAGGCGGCCACGCCCAGCGACAAACCCATGAACACCAGGCCGAGCACCAGGCCCAGCATCAGGTTGTTGTAGATCCAGCCGTAGGCCAGGGTGCCGATGAACACGGCAGCGATGCCCCACAGCACCACGATGTCGTGGCGGTGGAAAAGGTAAGCAGCAGAGCGGTCAGCGTGCATGGGATGTCCGAAGAGTTGCGCGCATCTTCGAGGGAGCATCCCTGAACCGGTTGCGGCAAAACTCACATCTCAGGACAAAATCAAGGTCACTGCACAATTGACCTCAATTTGAAGCCGGTCAAAAAGGCGTGTGCGCCGGCTGGCGCCCCCCGGTCACCACTCGCGCAGCTTGACGCGCAGGCGGGCGATCGACTGGCTGTGGAGCTGGCAGACACGTGACTCGGTCACGCCCAGCACGGCCGCGATTTCCTTGAGGTTCATGTCCTCTTCGTAATAGAGGCTCATGACGAGCTGTTCGCGCTCGGGCAGTTTCTTGATCGCTTCGACCAAGGCATGGCGCATGCGATCGTCCTGCAACAGGTGCTGCGGGTCGCTGCCACGGTCGGCCACGTGACGGTCGAGGAAATCCTGATCGCCCTCGTCGCCGCTCATGTCTTCGAGGTAGATGAGCTGGGTGCCGCGCACCTTGCCGAGCATCTCCTGGTAGTCGTCCAGGCTCAGGCCCATCTCGACGGCGATCTCGCTCTCGTGCGGTGCACGTCCCAGACGCTGCTCCAGGCGGTGAACGGCCTTCTCGATGTCGCGCTGCTGCTTGCGGGTGCCCCGGCTGAGCCAGTCTGCGCCGCGCAGCTCGTCGAGCATGGCCCCCCGGATGCGCTGGGTGGCAAAGGTCTCGATCTGCACGCCTTGCGCCGGGTCGAAGCGGCTGAGCGCATCGGCCAGGCCAATCATGCCCACCTGGATCAGGTCATCGACCTCGACGTTGGCGGGCAGCTTGGCCATCATCTGGTGCGCCAATCGACGCACCAGCGGGCTGTACTGGCGCAACATGGCGTTGACGTCGAGACGCCCTTTGGCTGAGTACGTGCTGGGTTCCATGTACATCAATTATGGGCCGAGGCAACGCGAGCCGGCAAGGCCGATCCCGGGGAGGTGAGATGTTCGAACGCCGAATCACCCAGGCTCAAGGGCAGCGCGCCGTGCAACAGGGCGGCGGCCATCTCCATAAAGTGGGGATCGGGGTCGGCCGTGGGGGCTTGCTGCGGATCGAGCTGGTGGGCGCTGCGTTGGGCCACACCCAGGAAATCGTCGGCACAACGCGCCAGGCGCTGGGCCACGGGTTCGGCCTGGGCGCTCTCCAGAGGAGCGCACATGAGCAGGTCATAGCTCATCCAGCCGCCACGCTGGCTGAGGATCTTGACCGCAGCGTAGGCATCGGTGAGACCTTCGGCCATGTCGTTGGTGAACACCAATGGACGCAGGGGGATGCCACGCGCAGGCTGGCCGAACAGGCGCACGATTTCGCTGGCCGAGGCGTGCACCAGCACCACATCGCTGCGGGGCGAGGCATCGGCCAGCGCGGGCAGCAGGCTGGCGCAGGAGCCACGGGCATCGGCATGGCGCAGGGGCAGTCCCCGAGCGGCCATGTAGCTGACCTGGGTGGAGAGGGTTTCAATGCCTTCGCCCAGGTCGAACGCGACCAGTTCGCTGGGCGCGCGGGCCTGGTCACTGGCGTCCACCACGAGGGTGTTGAGCCCGAAGCTGGCGTAGGCGGCGCACAGGCGCTCCAGCACCAGGCCACCGCAGCCCGAGCGGCTGTTGGCCACAACGGGGATGAAGCGCAGGACGCGCGAGACAAACATCTGCCGCAGCCCTTGAGCCTGGTCGACAGGCGCTGGGGCGCAGGTGCTGGCAAAGCGGGCCTGGGGGCGGACGTGGCGGGTCATCGGCGCAATCTGAAAACGGAAGAAGCGAACGTTCAGCGAGAACGGCGGGATCTCACATGGCGCGGGCGGACGTCTGGGACTCGGTGGGGCTGGGGGTCGAGAAGACCAGGCTGACCTCGGTCGGATCCAGGCGGTAGGCCGGATTCAGGCTGGCACGCAGGGCACGGTGCACCAGGGCCTGCGAGGACAGGCGGTGCCAGTCTTCGGGCACGCGCTGGCCGTTGGCCACGCCGAGCACCTTGAGCTTGTGGCGGATCAGGGCGTCCAGGGCCGGGCCGAGTTTGACGGCCTCGTCCAGCTTGGACAGGATGACACCCGCACAGGCGTTGGCCTGGTAGGCGTGCATCACGTCTTCGATGGCGTCACCTTGGGCTGCCGTGTTGATGACGAGCAGCTTCTTGATGCTGGGGTGGGCCAGCAGGTCAAGCAGTTCCTTGGTGCGGCCATCGCGCTGGGCCATGCCGGCGGTGTCGATCAGGATCATCTTCTTGCCGGACAGCAGTTCCAGCAGGTCTTCCAGCGCGGCACGGTCGTGGGCCATGTGCACGGGCACGCCCAGGATGCGGCCATAGGCGCGCAGCTGTTCATGGGCCCCGACGCGGTAGGCGTCCAGCGTGATCAGGCCCAGGTTCGAGGCACCGTGCTTGGCGGCAAAGGTGGCGGCCAGCTTGGCGGTCGAGGTGGTCTTGCCCACGCCGGTGGAGCCGATCAGGGCGAACACGCCGCCCTGGTCTTCGATGGCGCGTTCGCGGTCGGCGGTGTTCAGGTTGCGTTGCAGCACCTGAGTGGCCCACTGCACTTCGTCGTGCGTGCCGTCGATGACTTCGGCGGGCATGGCGTCCAACATCTTGCGGATCAGCACGGC
>JAGNPA010000240.1 GCA_017989885.1 Aquabacterium sp. | reverse complement strand
CCACCAACTCCTGGCTGCACGCGCAGACCCAGCGCAGCGACGCCCGTTTTGACAAAGACCGTGGTTACGTCTGCACCTTCAGCGCCCTGATCCTCAAGGGCCGCTCAGCACACCTCTTTCATGTCGGCGACACCCGTGTGTACCGGCTCCACCCCCAAGCGCTGGAGCAACTCACCGAAGACCACCGCTTGCGCGTCTCTTCCGGTGAAACCTATCTCGGTCGTGCGCTGGGCACGGGCCCAGCCGTCGAGATTGACTACCGCACCTGGTGCCTGGAGGTGGGCGAGGTCTATCTGCTCGCCACCGATGGTGCCTACGAATGCCTGGATGCGGTCACCGTACACGCCGCACTGGCCCAGCACCCCGACGAGCTCGACCGTGCCGCTGAAGCCCTCACCGACACCGCCTTGCAGCGCGGCAGTCACGACAATCTGACCGTTCAACTGGTGCGGATCGAGGCACTGCCCGATCTGGAGGCCACCCAACTGCACGCCCAGCGTGAGGGTCTGCTGCTGCCGCCCCCACTCAAACCCCGCGATCACTTCGAGGGCTACACCATCGTGCGTGAGCTGCACACCAGCGCGCGCAGCCACGTGTTCCTGGCGGTGGATGATCACAGCGGTCAGCACGTGGTCTTGAAGACCCCCTCGGTCGATTTGCGTGAGCAGGCCGACTACCTCGACCGACTCCTGCTGGAAGACTGGATTGCGCGCCGCCTCGACAGCGTGCATGTCGTCAAGGCCGGGCCCCTTCACAGCCCCCGGCGGCACCTGTACGTCGCGCTTGAATACATCGAAGGCCAGACCCTGGCGCAGTGGATGATCGACCATCCTTCTCCCGACCTGAACACCGTGCGCGAGCTCATCTCGCAAGTGGCCAAGGGGCTGCAAGCCTTTCACCGCAAGGAGATGCTGCACCAGGACCTGCGACCTGAAAACCTCATGATCGACAGTACCGGCACGGTCAAGATCATCGACTTCGGTGCCACGCATGTGGCGGGTCTGACCGAGGGCACCGATCACGCGCAGGCGCACGCCATCGTCGGTTCGTTGCAGTACACGGCACCCGAGTATTTTGTGGGCGGGCAGGGCAGTCCTGCCGCTGAACTGTTCTCCCTGGCGGTGTTGACCTACCAGATGCTCACGGGCCATCTGCCCTATGGCCTTCAGATCCCGCGCTTGCGCGCCAGCGCCGACCTGGCCCGTTTGCGCTACGTTTCCGTGCGCAGCCGTCGGCCCGAGTTGCCCCTGTGGCTCGATGCCGTGCTCCAACGTGCCCTTCACCCACAGCCTCACCGGCGCCAGGAAGCCATCTCCGAATTCATGCACGACCTGCGCTCACCGGGGCATCGCTACCAGCGCGACCGGCGACCTGCGCTGATCGAGCGCAATCCCCTCGTGTTCTGGCAATGCCTCTCGGTGCTGCTTGCGGCGCTGGTGCTGGTGTTGCTTGTGCTGCGCGTGATGAGCCCCCAGGTTTGACCTCACATTCGAACGAATCTTGGCGTGGGCATTTTCAGATCACTCCGATGACTGGGCCTGACGCCGCTCCTCGCCCTTCAGTTGCCGCATCAGGGCGCGACTGAGGTCAGGCGCTGGCAGCGAGGTGGTTTGTCCGGGGGCGGGCAATGTGTAAGGCACATAGCCTGCATCGGTCCAGACATAGAAGCGCCAGGGGCTGGAGGTGATCGGCGAACTGAAGCGGAAGCGGACCGATCGGGGAGTGCCATGCGGCGACAGCGTCGCCACCACCGCCTGCAGCGGGCCAGCCTGGATGACCTCGCCAATCTTGAACGGGCGCGTCACCACGTCCCGGCTGAAGGCATCGATGAAGCTTTTGTTGCCGGCGCTGCGCAGCTCAAGCGTGTGCGCATCAACGACCGTCAGGCTCAAGTCGTGGAAGCTGTTGGCCAGTGCGTGCATGGAGGCCGGATTGACCATGCCGTGATAGCGGCGCACGCTCGGGTAATAGAAGGTGAGCGCCGCCATGGGCGGGTTCAACAGCACCAGGCGGGCATCGGGGTCCTGGCGGCCATCGGGCAGCCCCAGCGGATCCAGCACAGAGGTCGGCGTCAACAGCGGCTTGCGCAGGGCGGCATAGGCGACGGTCTGGATCGGCATGACGACCAGGTGCACGAACACGATCAGGCCGATCAGGATCTTGGCAGGCAAGGTGACCCAACTCCGGCGCGGACGGTGCTGCCCCAGCGCGCGCGCGAACAACATCGCCAACAGCCAGCTGAAGCCGATTTCAGCATTGAGCAACAGGCGGTCGGTGGTTTCGGACGCGCACATCGGCACCAGGGCCAGCACACCTCCGATGCCCAGAAAGCGTGCCACCGGGCTGGCCCACACCCCATAGATTCGCGCCACCCACCAGCACAGCGCGAGCGCGACTGCCGCCGCCGTCGCATACAGCGCCTGCTGCGCGGGTGCCAGCAGGTTCAGCGTGGCCGACGGGACCCCGAAAACTTGCGCCAGCAACAGCGTGGGCAAGCGCAGCATGATGTTGCCGGCAAAGCGCACCGGGTCGCTCGCCGGGTCGATGTAGAAGCCCGAACCGCTGCTCCCGTAGCCCAGGGCGTTGTACGCCACCCGCCAGATCACCATGATCAGCAGGAAGGGCAGCAAAGGTGCCACACGCTCGCGCCAGACGCTGCTGGCTTGATGCGGCTGATGAGGCGCCCCGAAGACCAGCACATGTGCGACCAGATAACCCAGGGTTGCCAGGCCCGCTTCGGCCGACATCAGCGCCAGGCCGAACATGGCCACGGCCAGCCACCCGTGGCGCGGCGATGGGCGCGTGCGCCAGACATGGAAGGCGCCGATGCACAGCACCGCGCAGCAAGCCGCCACCAACTGGTTGCGCGCGGCAATCCAGGCGACCGCTGACAGATGCAGGCTGCTGCAGATGAAGATCAGCACGGCAAGTCGCGCCTGAACCGGCGAGCCGGTGTCGAGACGCTGATAGAGGCGGGCGAGCAGAACAACCAGTGCCCCGTACCACAGCAAACTGTGCAGGTGCATCAACGCGGGGGACTGGGGCCACAAGCCATGATCCAGCCAGTGCGTCCATTCCGTCAGCGGACGCCAGAACAGCGTGCGCAGGTCATTGGCTGCCCACCACACCATCTCGCCCGTGGCTTTCAGCGCCTGATTGTCGGCGACGTTGCCCGCGAGGAAATGGAAAAGCCCCCATGGCGAGCCAGTATGGTTCGCCACGCGCGCCCCTTCATGCAGCGTGGACCAGTGCAGGAAGTCGTCCAGGGTCAAACCCGAATTGATGACAGGCAGCACCATCAGCATGCCCAGCAACGCCAGAGCCTGCGCAGACCAGCGGTGCGTCAACCAGCGCATCCACGCGGATGTGGCATGGGCCGAGCCGGTGTTCGTGGCTTGCAAACTTGACATGGCGATGGTTCTGGGCGATCAAGGTGCTGAATTCTGATGCCCTCGGCTTGCGCTGTTCATCGATTGCGGCACTTCATGGCCCCTTGTTCACGGGGGCCGACGCCGTCAGGAGGTCAGCTCGGCAAGTTCAGCTTTTGCACAATGGCAGTCACACCGCTTTCGCACAGATCGAGCACCTTGGTGAAACCCTCTGCATTGCCGTAATACGGATCAGGCACCTCGGCTTCGCCCTCATGGCCGGCAAAGCGCAGAAACAGATCCAGCTTGTGTTGAGCATCCTGTGGGCATTGGCGCTGCAGGGCCCGCAGCACACTCTCGTCCATCGCCAGAATCAGGTCAAACTGCAAGAAATCCTGAGCCTTGACGGGACGTGAGCGGATCTGTTCGATGTGTCGGTAGCCACGACTCAAGGCGCAGGCGATGGCGCGCCGGTCGGGTTTTTCCTTCAGGTGGCTACGTCCGATCGCCGCAGAGTCCACCTTCAGCATCGAGGCCAGACCGCGACGCGCCATGACATCGTGGAACACGGCCTCGGCCAGGGGAGAGCGACAGATATTGCCCAGGCAGACCAGGAGGATGCGATACATATGCGGCCAATTTTAGCGACCCTCCGCCACGGGCGATTGGGCGATGCCGATGGCGAACGTGTGCCGCACCGTAACCCCTTATG
>JAGNPA010000239.1 GCA_017989885.1 Aquabacterium sp. | reverse complement strand
GCGCAGGCGCTGGGCCGGCGTCAGGCCGCTGTGCAGCGAGACGATGCGCCGGCCCGCAAAGCGCTCGGCCACGCGGGTTTCCAGCTGCGGCGTGAGGTTGATCTCGGGCACCATCATCAGCACCTGCAGGCCGGCATCCAAAGCCCGTTGCGCCTGGCGCAGGTAGACCTCGGTCTTGCCGCTGCCGGTGCTGCCCCACAGCAGATAAGGCTGGTCGCCACCTTCGGCCAGACGGTCGAGCACGACCTGCTGCTCGGCGGTCAAGGTCGGGAGCACCGGCGATGGCAGAGGCACAGGCGCGGTCGCCAGCGAAGGCGACGTGGCCTCATCCGCCACGACCGATGAGGCGCTGGGCTCAGGTACGCCGACCGCCGCCTTCGCGCGAGTCCGCTTGGGCTTGGCCGGTGGGGGCGCCACGGCCTTGTCCAGACGCTTGAGACGACGCTCCCACTGAGTCGCATCCAGCTGACGCAACTCGGGCGGCAGCACCATCAGGGCCATCTCGCCCAGGCTGCGCTGGTAATAGGCGGCCGCAAAGCGCACCAGCTGGCGCCAGGCGGGCGGCAGGGGCGGCAGACCGTCGAGCACCTCGGCCACTTCCTTGAGCTGGGCCGGGTCCACCGTGGCCTCGGGGGCTACCTCGTCGGCGCCCCACCACACCACGCCGGTGACCACCCGCCGCCCGAAGGGCACGCGTACCAGGGTGCCCGCCGGCAAGGGCCGCTCACACAGATAGTCCAGTGGCCCCCACAGCCCCGCGTGTTGGGGGGCTTCCACCACCACGCCGATGCGGCACAGCGGTGGAGAGTCGGGGAGGTGGGATGCGGGCATGGGGGGCGTCAAGGTGCCTGAGATTCTGACAGATGCATGAGTTTGCGGCCGCAAGTGCTTGATTCTGCAGGGGTCTGTCGCCACGCCCTCAAGTTGTGGATAACTTTGTGGGGAATTCAGACATACCACAGCCCAGGGTGCCTCAGAACGGGGCGTGACGTCCATGCGCCCCCTGATGCACATCAACGTTGCTGGCCTTTCAAAATCAATGACTTAGCGGTGTGTGGCGTTTTTTTCACGCTGTGAAGGACGCACCCGGGCGATCGATCAGCAGCGTCCCCCAACATGGGGATAACTTTGTTCGTTTTGTGCAAAACCCGGGGATTGTCCCAGTTGCTGGCTGCGCATCGGCCGCGCGCCATCTTGGACCGCCGCAGCAACACCTTCGGCTATTCGGACAGTGTGACGCACAGCCGCCCTCACTTGCCGAAAGCACCCAAAGTGCCACTCGATAAGATGGCTGTAAGCCGTTGATTCATATACGTCAGCAACTTGCCCACAAAATCTGTGGATAACTTTGTGGGCAAACCATGCACAGTTGCGCTAAGTGCTTGTCAGATCAACCCTTGGGCCGGGATGCTTCAACTTGCATCAATCCGTGATAGTTTATATGAATCAACAACTTGCGACGAAAACACGTGATGTTGAACGGTTCTTGACGCACAGCGGTCCTCGCGTCACTCGCTCGCACTTTTGTGGGGATAACTGACGCCGGTTAACACAGAAATCGCCCCGATCCGGGGCAAAAATGCCTGCGGTTTTGTGCTAACGCCGTGTGCCGGCACCGCAATTCAGGGGGGAGGGGTAAACCTTACCTATACGTCAAGAGCCTTCCAGAGGATGTATGCTTGTCAATGTGCCCGTTCTGGTCGCCTTTTGACCCATCTGGGGCGGCCCTTTATCACCTTCTTCTTTGTGAGACACGCAATGAGCTTCTCGATCGAATCCAAACTCGGCGACCTGCTGGACAACGAAACCACCAAGGCCATCTTGGAAAAGCACCTGCCCGGCATCTCCACCCACCCGCAAATCGCGATGGGCAAGGGTTTCGCGCTGTCGATGGTGGCCAAGTTTTCTGGCGGTCTGATCACTGAAGACCTGCTGGCCAAGGTCAACGAAGAGCTGACCGCGCTGGGCTGATCAGTCCGGATCGCTTCTTCGCAACCGCGAATGCCAGCCTCCTTCGGGAGGCTTTTTTGTGTCCGCAGGCAAAGGCCTGCAAGAAGAGGGCATGCCCATGCGACGCCAACGTGTCACCCACCTGCTGTGGGCCTTGATCGGATCCCTGGGGCTCAGCCTCGGGCTGAGCTGCGACGCAGCCGACGCCACCGGCTGGCGTGCCCGCCTTCAGGCGCAGCGCGAAGGCGTCACGCCTCGACCCGCCTGGACGACACCGGGCACGCACCGTGTCGAGCTGCGGCACGATGGGCTCACGCGCCACGCCCTCGTCCACCTGCCGCCGGGCTTTCGGCCGGGGCAGTCCACCTCTTTGGTGCTGGCGTTTCATGGCGGTGGCGGCGATGCGGCCTACATGGCCGATGACGACCGCTACGGCCTGATCTCTCTGGCCGATCGGGAGAACTTTGTCATCGTGTTTCCCAGCGGCTACAGCCGTTGGCCGCGCGGCAAGTTGGCGACCTGGAACGCCGGCGACTGCTGTGGCGATGCCCGCGACAGGCAAGTCGATGACGTGGGCTTTGTGCGAGCGCTGTTGCAGCATCTCGGGCGGCAGATCCCGATCACGCCGCAACGCACCTTTGCCATGGGCATGTCCAACGGGGCCATGATGAGCTACCGGCTGGCCTGCGAGATGTCGGACGCCGTGCGGGCCATTGCGGCCGTGGCCGGCACCGAGGCGATGACCCCGTGCCAGCCCACTCATCCGGTCGGCATCCTCCACATCCATGCCCGCGACGACAGCCATGTGCTGTTTGACGGTGGGGCCGGCCCCGACGCCTTCCGGGATGCCCGCAAGGTGATGGATTTTGTGTCGGTGCCAACGACGATCTCACGCTGGGTGACGCGTCAGCATTGCGCGCCCACCGCACGCCGCACGCTGGAGGTGCCCGGCGCCTACTGTGAGACCCACGAAGGTTGCGAGGGCGGTGCCGAAGTGAAGCTGTGCGTCACCGCCAGCGGAGGGCATGCGTGGCCGGGTGCGCCGGGCAGCCGACTGGGCCGCAAGGCGCCGCCTTCGCCGGCCCTCTCGGCCAATGCGCAGGCTTGGTCGTTCTTCCAGGCCCAGTCTCAGGTCACGCGATCACGCTGAAGGCCGAGGCGGCCGTCAAGCCGGTCTGCGTGTGTCAAGCGAAACAGGCCCGCTCAGAGCCGGCCCTGGCAGCCCGGCGCACCACAGCGGCAGGTGAGCCGCCCGGCGTGGTGGGTTTCGCCGTAGCGGGCGGTGAGCTCTTCACCGGCGTCGATGTCCCGCAGGGCGTAAAAAGCCACCCGGCCTTGTTGCACCTTCAGCACCATATTGGGCTGGCAGGAGTGGTTGGCAAAGCGCAGCGGGTCGGTGGAGGCGGTGGCGTCGACCGCGCGCTTGTCGGAAATCGCCACCATGAAGATGCGGCCGGAGGTGTTCTCGGCCAGACGCGCCCGGCGACGGGCTTCGGCCAGGTCGACGAACTCGCCGCGCATCTCGCCAATCTTGCGGCGCGCCGGGATGGGCTCGCCCGCGAACGCCCCCTGGCCGTCGATGGCACTGGGGCCAACCGTCACTTTGAACTTCTGCGGATCGGCCGGCACCCCGCGCGCCGGCAGGTCGCCGGCCACCTCCGTGGAGGTCGTGCTGACGGCGATGGGTGCAGCCGGGCGGAGCGTGGGCATGCGCGGCGCTCAGGCGGGCAGCAGGCCATCGGCCCGCAGCAGCTGCTCCAGACACTGTTCCTGGATGCCGTAGAAGGCCTTGATGTCCCGGATCTGGCGCACGACCTCTTCGGACGAGGTGGCCTTGGCGCGTTTGACCGCCAGGATCATCTTGTTCTTGTTGGTGTGCTCCAGCGAGATGAACTCGAAGACCTGGGTGTCGTAACCCGCGGCTTCCAGCAGCAGGGCACGCAGGCCGTCGGTGAGCATCTCGGCTTCCTGGCCCAGGTGGATGCCGTGTTGCAGGATCGGGCGCAGCGGGCTCGGGCTGAGCAGCTGGGGGCGGATCTGCTTGTGGCAGCAGGGCGAGCACATGATGATGTCGGCGCCGGCACGGATCCCTAAGTGGATGGCGTAGTCGGTGGCCACGTCGCAGGCGTGCAGCGCGATCA
>JAGNPA010000238.1 GCA_017989885.1 Aquabacterium sp. | reverse complement strand
GGCGGGTGGGAAAAGAAGCCGTGGAGATCATCCACTCCTCATTCAGGCCTTTTGCCATGCGCTGGTGCAGGCTCTCGTGCCGTTGCTTTCCTCCAGCCATCATGGTGAATGACCGGTTAGCAGCGATGTCTGTCATCCAAAGCCGACAGGCGAGTTCACGGTATCCGGCACTTTGGAGTCATCCGATCCGACGCCTGTCACCTTTAGCTCAACCGCAGTGCATGGCACTGCAGTTGAAGAACTACAAGGAAAAGACCGCGCCGCGTCAGATCACTTGATAAAGCGCACTTGCTGGTTGATCCGTTCGAGGATGGGCTTCTTCTTCTCGTTGAAGACTGCCTTGTTTTCCTCGATCAGGTTCTTGCCCTTGGTGTCGATGGAGATGATCAACGGACCGAACTCCTTCACGCGATTGACCCACAAGGTTTCGGGCATGCCCAGGTCGGTCCATTCGGCCGCCTCGATCTTTTCCACCTGCGTGGCCGCCAGCACCGCACAACCGCCGGGGAAAATGGCGTGCACCGCCTTGTTCTCCAGACAGCCTTGTTGGGTTTCGGGGCCCATGCCACCCTTGCCCACGATCAGCTTCACACCGGTCTGTTCGATGAAGGCTTTCTCGAACTTCTCCATCCGCATGCTGGTGGTGGGACCGATGGAGACCATCTCGTACTCGCCGTCGTCTTTTTTGCGCACGATGGGGCCGGCGTGGAAGATGGCGCCTCCCTTGAGTTGCACCGGCAGCTCGCGGCCCTGCTCGATAAGGCGACGGTGGGCCACGTCGCGGCAGGTCACCAGGGTGCCGGTGAGGTAGACCACGTCGCCAATGTTCAGCGCTTCCAGGTCTTCGTCTTTGATGGGGGTGGTAAGGATTTTTTTCACGGCTGGAACCCTTGGTGGGAGATGACTTCGTGGGTCATGTCGGCGTTGATCTTGATGCGGCCACGGCGGTGCGCCCAGCAGCCGGTGGACACCGCCACACCGATGGTGGACGGGTGGCGCGCGGATGATTCGATGTTCACGCCCATGACGCTGTTGTTGCCGGTCAGGCCCTGTGGGCCCAGGCCCAGTTCGTTCAGGCCGTCGGTCAGCAGGTCTTCCATCAGCGCCGCTTTTTCGTTGGCGTTGCGTGCTGTTACTGGCCGCAGGATGGCCTTTTTGGACAGGCGGGCGGCCGTTTCGGCCGAGGTGGACACCCCCACACCGACGAGCAGCGGCGGGCAGGCGTTGACGCCACGCGAGGTGATGACGTCGAACACGAACTCGGCCACACCTTCGTAGCCCTGGCCCGGCATCAGCACCGTGGCCTTGCCGGGCAGGGTGCAGCCACCGCCGGCCATGTAGACGTCGATGGTCACGCTGTCGTCATTGGGCACGATCTCCCAGTCCAGCCAGGGAATTTTGGAGCCGGTGTTGGTGCCGGTGTTCTTCTCTTCGAAGGTTTCCACCGCGTTGTGGCGCAGCGGGCCCATGCGGGTGGCGCCGGCGGTGGCGCCTTGCAGGATTTCTTCCAACTCACCCAGCAAGGGGAAGTTGGCACCCGCCTGCAGGAAGTACTGGATCACACCGGTGTCCTGGCAACTCGGGCGGTCCAGTTTGTCGGCGGCTTCCTGGTTCTGCCGCATCGATTCGTAGACTTCTTTGGCGAGAAAGTTGACTTCCTTCTCGCGCAGTTCGCCCAGCTTCTGGGTCACATCGGTAGGCAGGCGCTTGCCGATGTGAGAGGTGAATTTGGCGAGCAGATCGGTGAGATCGGCAACAGCGGCGGTTTTGTCCACGGGGGCTCCTGGTCTGGGGGTGGTGTTCATTCGACCGTGACGTTGCCGGCCTTCACAAGCGCGGCGAACTTCTCGGTTTCTTCCTTGATCTGGCGGGCCATCTCGTCGGCCTTGTTGCCCACTGGTTGGGCGCCGATGTCGTCCATGCGTTTGACGAACTCGGGCGACTTGATGATCTTGACCATCTCGGCGTTCAGGCGTGCCACCACGTCCCTGGGTGTGGCGGCCGGTGCCAGCACGCCGAACCAGGTGCCGATGTTGAAACCGGCCAGGCCAGCTTCGGCGAGTGTGGGTACGTCTGGCAAGGCGGCCGAGCGGGTGGCCGTGGTCACCGCCAGCGGGCGCAGCTTGCCGGCCTTGATATGGGGCAGCACCGGGGTGATGGTGTCGAAACTCATCAGGATCTGGCCACCCAGCAGGTCGGTCGCCAGCGGGCCGCTGCCTTTGTAGGGAATGTGGGTGACCTTGGTGCCTGTCATGCCCTGAAACTGGGTGCCGATCAGGTGCTGGGCTGTGCCGTTGCCGTTGGAGCCGTAGCTGGCTTGGTCGGGTTTGGCCTTGAGCAGGGCCACCAGCTCATTCACATTCTTGGCCGGCGTGTTGGCGTTGACGACCAACACGTTGGGCACCATCGCGATGGTGGTGATGGGGGCCAAATCCTTTTGAAAGTCGTAGGGCAGCTTTTTGAAGACGCTGCTGGCGATAGTGTGGTGAACCGCGCCCACCAACAACACGTGTCCATCGGCCTTGGCCTTGACCACGTGGTCGGCGCCGATGGTGGCACCGGCGCCGGGCTTGTTTTCAACGATGACGGGCTGTCCCAGCGCCGGTGCAAGGCGTTCGGCCAGCGCACGCGCCAGCACGTCGGTGGTGCCACCAGGTGGGAAAGGAACTACCAGGCTAATGGGCTTGGCGGGAAAGGCTTGAGCAAGGACACCGCCAGACGCCAGCGCGGCGAACAAGGCGATGGAGGATGCCGCAAGCATCGTGCGGCGGGGCGGTGAATGGGTCATGTTTTGTCTCCAGTCGTGGGTGATGTGTGCTGACGAGATGGACTGTAGGTTCTAGACCATCCGATCAATCGTTCAAAAACTGAATCCATAATTAACCTGAACGCAACAATCAGAGACTGCCATGGACCAAGGCATTCAGGCCGCCGATCTCGGTTTTTTCTCCACGCTGGCCAGCGCGGGCAGCCTGAGCGCCGCGGCGCGTGAGCTGGGCATCACCACGCCAGCGGTGAGCCGGCGCCTGGCACAGATGGAGGCGCGGCTGGGTGTTGGCCTGGTCAATCGCACCACACGGCGCATGGGCCTCACACCCGAAGGCGAGCTGTATCTGGCGCACGCGCGCCGCATCTTGGGTGAGATCCAGGACCTGGGTGAACTGCTGGGCGCGTCCAAGTCCAGCCCGCAAGGTCTGTTGCGCGTCAACGCCACGCTGGGCTTCGGCCGCACCCACATTGCGCCGCTGATCTCGCGCTTCGTGCGCCAGCACCCCGGCGTGGATGTGCAGCTGCAGTTGTCCGTCAATCCGCCGCCGTTGACTGAAGACTCGTTCGACGTCTGCATTCGCTTCGGCGCCCCTCCCGATGCGCGTGTGATCGCCCGCCACATCGCGCCCAACCGGCGCCTGCTCTGCGCCTCACCAGCCTATCTGAAGCAGCACGGCACACCGCGCACGCCGCACGAGCTGGCACGACACAACTGCATAGGCATCCGGCAGGGTGAAGAGGCCTACGGCACCTGGCGGCTCACGCACGCCCGTGGCAGGCAGGCGGTGACTGAAGCTGTCAAGACCCGAGGTAACCTCACGACCAACGATGGCGAGATCGCGGTCAACTGGGCGTTGGACGGTCATGGCATCCTGATGCGGGCCGAATGGGACATCCAGCGCTACCTACAGAGCGGGCGCCTGGTGCAGGTGCTGCCCCAGTGCTTCACACCCGATGCAGACGTCTACGCTGTCTACCCGCAGCGCCATCAGATGGCCGCCAGGGTGCGGGCCTTTGTGGATTTTGTGGCACTGTCGTTTTCTCAACCGGCCGCCACTGCCTCAAATTGAGAGGCGAGCATCACCCTCAGTTCAACGCACTCAAATTCGCGTCTTGATGTGCCGCCCAGCAACTGGCAGATTGAACGACCGCTGGGGGGGATCGCGGACCTTCAGGACTCTGGTTGAAGCGTCTGGAATCAGCCTGAAGCCGCCTTTGGCGCTGCTGCCTAGTGAGCCCGCTCCTGGCCGAATCCCGCCACCCAACCCTCACCCCACCAGCGGCTCTTCCTGCATCGCCTCGATCTGCTCGTGCAGCATGTCC
>JAGNPA010000237.1 GCA_017989885.1 Aquabacterium sp. | reverse complement strand
GCCCAGGCAGACCAGGAGGATGCGATACATATGCGGCCAATTTTAGCGACCCTCCGCCACGGGCGATTGGGCGATGCCGATGGCGAACGTGTGCCGTACCGTAACCCCTTATGTGAGGGGTTGATTTAATTTGATATTTATATGAACAAAGTACCCTGCCGCGCATTTCTATTCCAATCTTTTTTGCGCGCTGCCTGTAATGCTTTTGTCATATGCGCATTCTGTGTGTCATTTGCCTCCCCCTTATGAGGGGTGCCTCAGGGCAAATACGGGGGTGGGGGGTCAAGTTTCTTTATGTCCGGCCCGGTCTGCGCTACATTCGGGACAGCCGGTTATTGGTCAAAACAAATCGTGGGAGCTTGCCTTGAAGCTGTTGACATCCAGAAGTTGGACCGTGTTGGGTTCTGTATCCTTGGTCCTGGGTTCGGCCGTTCTGGCCGGTTGTGCCAGCAATGGCGGGCACCCTGTCGCGCCAGCCGCTGCGGCTTCGCCTGACTACAACTACATCGTTGGCCCGGGTGACACGTTGACCATCAACGTCTGGCGCAACCCTGAGCTGTCGGGCTCGGTGCCGGTTCGCCCCGATGGCAAGGTGACGACGCCCTTGGTCGATGAACTGGTCGCCCAGGGCAAGACCTCCACCCAGATCGCACGCGATGTCGAACAGGCGCTGGGCAAGTTTGTTCGCGACCCGGTCGTGACCGTCATCGTCACCAGCTTCGTGGGCCCCTACAGCGAGCAGATTCGCGTGGTGGGTGAGGCGGCCAAGCCGCAGTTCCTGCCCTTCAAGCAAAAGATGACCGTGCTGGATGTGATGATCGCCGCAGGCGGTCTGACGGACTTTGCAGACGGCAACAGCGCCACCATCGTGCGCGCCGCCGAAGGCAACAAGCGCTACACCGTTCGCTTGAACGACCTGCTTAAGCGCGGTGACATTTCCGCCAACGTCGAGGTGTTGCCCGGAGACATTCTCATCATTCCGCAGAGCTGGTTCTGAGTGCGTGTTGACTCAAGCAATGTCCTGATCCTTTACCGTCTGCGTTGTCTGCATGGATGAACTCTTAAAACAACTTTCCACGATTCTCAGGGGGATGTGGAAGTATCGGCGCCTTGGCGTGGCCGTTTGCTGGGTGGTGGCCTTGGTCGGGGCGGTGCTCGTCTTCATGATGCAAGACCGCTACGAAGCCTCCGCTCGGGTGTACGTCGACACGCAAACCATCTTGCGGCCGCTGATGTCGGGCTTGGCCGTCCAGCCCAACGTCGAGCAACAGGTGGCCATGCTCAGCCGCACCCTGATCAGCCGCCCCACCGTGGAAAAGCTGATCCGCACGGCCGATCTGGACCTGGGGACGCGCTCCAAAGGCGAGCAGGAAGCGCTCATCGATGAGGTGATCAAGAGCATCCAGATCCGCATGGCGGGGCGCGACAACCTCTACACACTGTCCTACCGCGATGACACGCCCGAGCGTGCCCAGCGCGTGGTGCAGGCGCTGATGACCATCTTCGTCGAGTCCAGCATGGGCGCCTCGCGCACCGACTCCGACACCGCACGGCGCTTTCTGGATGATCAGATCAAGGCCTACGAGGGCAAGCTGATCGAGGCCGAAACCCGCCTCAAAGAGTTCAAGCTCAAGAACATCGCCATGCAGACGCAGGGCGACATGGACGCGGCCGGACGGGCGTCCGACATCGCCAGTTCGCTCAACGCGGCGCGCCTGGAGCTGCGTGAAGCCGAAAGCGCACGCGACGCCGCGCGCAGGCAACTCGAGTTGGTCCGACCCAAACTGTCCGACCCCTCCACGCCCGTCGCCACGCCCGAGATCGATGCCCGCATCGACGCGCAGAAGCGCAACCTGGATGACCTGCTGCAGCGTTTCACCGACCAGCATCCGGATGTGGCCAACGCGCGCCGACTGATTCGCGACCTGGAGGAGCAAAAGCGCCGTGAGATCGCGGCCTTGCGCCAGGCCGCTGCTGCGTCGCCCAAGGCTGTGTACGTCGACACGTCACCTGCGGTGATGGAGTACAGAAGCATCCTGGCCGCCGCCGAGCTGCAAGTGGCGTCCTTGCGGGCCCGCGTGGGCGAATACGCCGCCCGTGCGGAACGCGCCAAGGAGCAGATGAAGGTGGCGCCGCAGGTGGAGGCCGAGCTGTCCCAGCTCAACCGCGACTACGAGATCCACCGCAAGAACTACAACGACCTGGTGGCGCGCCGCGAATCGGCCAACCTCTCGGGCCAGTTGGAGAACGCCTCCAACTTTGCCGACTTCCGCGTGATCGACCCGCCCCGCGCCGCCAACAAGCCGGTGGCACCCAATCGCTTGCTGCTCTTGCCTCTGGCGCTGTTGGCGGGCTTGGCAGCCGGCTTGGGCATCACCTTCCTGATCAGCCAGTTGCGCCCCGTCTTCTTCGAGGCGTCGGCCTTGCGGTCGGCCACGGAGTTGCCTTTGTTGGGCGTCGTCTCCCTGGTCACCGGGCACGAACACCGCCAGGCGGAACGGCGCAGCATCAAACGCTTTGCGGGCGCCTTGCTGGCGCTGGCGGCATTGTTCGCCGTGGGAATGGCCACCCTGGCTTACCAAACGGGCTCCTTCAGTTGATTGACCATGTCCAATTCCATTGAAAAAGCAGCCCAGCGGCTCGAACAACTCCGGCAAGCCGGCGCCCAGATGCCCGCGGCCTCTACGTCCGCGACGGCCTCTGTCGCAACGCCGTCACCGGCCTTCGTCCCCGAGCCTGCTCCGGCACCCGAGCCCGAGGCGGTTCCCCCAAGCCGGCCGCGTGCGGCAACGCCGGTGGGCAGCAAGGGCGTCAAGCTCGACTTTGACCGCCTCACGTCGGCCGGTTTCGTCACACCCAACGCCCCGCGCTCGATGGTGGCAGACCAGTTCCGCGTCATCAAACGTCCATTGATCGACAACGCCACGGGCAAGGGTGCATCGGTCGTCCGCAACGGCAACCTGATCATGGTCACCAGTTCCATGCCGGGGGAGGGCAAGAGTTTCACCGCCGTCAACCTGGCCTTGAGCATGGCCATGGAAATGGACCACACCGTGATGCTGGTGGACGCCGACGTCGCGCGCCCCTCGATCATGAAGGTGCTGGGCTTGCCACCGGGCCCGGGTCTGCTGGACCTGCTGGTCGATGACAAGCTGGAGATGTCGCAGGTGCTGCTGCGCACCAACATCGAGAACCTGACCCTGCTGCCCAGCGGCTCGCCCCATGCACAGGCCACCGAGTTGCTGGCCAGCGCCGCCATGACCGACCTGGTGGAAGACATGGGCAAGCGCTACAGCGACCGCATCATCATTTTCGATTCTCCCCCCCTGTTGCTCACCACCGAGTCTCGCGTGCTGGCCACCCACATGGGGCAGATCGTCATGGTCGTGCAGGCCGAGAAAACGCTGCAGTCCCAGGTCAAACATGCGCTCTCCACCATCGAGTCCTGCCCGGTCAAGCTGATGGTGCTCAACCAGGCCCGCAGTTCGGACCAGGAAGCCTACGGCTACGGTTATGGCTACGGTTACGGCTATGGCCAAGGGCAGCGCGAACCCGCAGCCGAAGCCGAGGTGTCATCATGAAGCGCTGGCACCGCTGGTGTTGCGGTGCCGCCGTCGCCGCACTCGGTCCAGTCTGGGCCCAGTCTGACGCGCCGCAGCAAGCGCTTTGGGTCGAGCCTCGACTCGGCCTGAGCGTCACCGCCACCGACAACGCCCGCCTGCAGTCGGGCCAACAGCAAAGCGAGCAGACCCTGCAGATCACGCCCGGCGTCCGGGTGGTCGCCAACCAGGCGCGCGTCAAGGGGTTCTTCGATTACAACCTCAGCGGCCTGTACCGCATGCAGGACACCGGTGGCGACGACCTTCAGCATCGCCTCAACACCAGCGCGCAGATCAACGCCATCGACAACTGGGCGTACGTGGATGTGGCCGGCACCGTGTCGCAGCAACTCATCTCGGCCTTTGGCCCCGTGGCCGGCTCGTCCACGACGAACGCCAACCAGGCCCAGACCACCACCTATCGCGTCTCGCCGTATGTGCGAGGGCAGTTCCCTTACAACGTGAACTACGAGGCACGCTACAACGTGCAGGGAA
>JAGNPA010000020.1 GCA_017989885.1 Aquabacterium sp. | reverse complement strand
CGCATCATCCAGAGCCGCTCCGAGGCCTCGGTGCTGAAAGAAATCGAAGACATCCGCGACAAGGTCAAGGGCTTCACCGGCGTCATCTCCGACCTGGGGGGGCCGACGGCCAATATGTACCGCCTGGGTTGCGCGTCCAAGGCCATCGAGGCGGCCTGCCGCAAGCCCTCGTGCGTCTACCCCGGCATCTGCTCGAACCTGCACACCGACCACGGCCCGCTGGTGCGCATGTACCGCCGCGCCCGCGCCATCCCCGGGGTCAAGAAAATCCTGATCGGCTCCGGGCTGCGCTACGACCTGGCCGTGCGCGCCCCCGAGTACGTCAAAGAGCTGGTGACCCACCACGTGGGCGGCTACCTGAAGATCGCGCCCGAGCACACCGAGTCGGGCCCGTTGTCGAAGATGATGAAGCCGGGCATCGGCACGTATGACCGCTTCAAGCAGATGTTCGAGCAGTTCAGCGAAGAAGCCGGCAAGAAGCAGTACCTCATCCCCTACTTCATCGCCGCCCACCCTGGCACCACCGATGACGACATGATGAACCTGGCCGTCTGGCTCAAGCGCAATGGCTTCAAGGCCGACCAGGTACAGACCTTCTACCCCAGCCCCATGGCCACGGCCACGGCGATGTACCACTCCGGCCTGAACCCGCTCAAGGGCATCAGCCGCCTGGCCAACAAGGGCGAAAAGGTCGACATCGTCAAGGGCGAGAAGCGTCGCCGCCTGCATAAGGCCTTCCTGCGCTACCACGACCCCAACAACTGGCCGCTGCTGCGCGAGGCGCTCAAGGAGATGGGCCGCGGCGACCTGATCGGCAACACGCCGAACCACCTGATCCCCACCTACCAGCCGACCACCGATGGCGGCTATGAGAGTGCGCGGCGCAAGAACTCCACCCAATCGGGCACCAAGACCTCGGTGGTGACGGTGGGACGCGCAGCTGGCCAGGGGCGAGGCAGCCAGGCCCAAGCCCACAGCGCCGAGCGCGATCCGCGCAATCTGCCCGCCAGCGCAGGTCGGCCGGCCGGCAAGACCGCACCGCGCCCAGGTCAGATCCTGACCCAGCACACCGGGCTGCCTCCGCGTCAGCAACAGGTCTCCGGCCGCGACGCACGCCCCACGGGCAAGCCGATGGCACCACGCGGCGGCAAGAAGGCGCGCTGAGCACGGTGGTGCCCGCGACAGCGGGGCCACCCACCCGTTCAAGGCACGGTGCGTGTCGGCAAGGCCTGGGCTTCGTATTGCTGGACGCGCTCACGCACGTGGGCAATGTCCGCGTCACGCGGCAAGATCAGCATCAGCACGCCCCCGCTGCACAGACGGGTGGCACGCATCAGCACCTGGGCCTCGCCCAGGGACACGTGAACGTCGCGCACCGAGCGCCCCAAAGCCAGCGTGCTCCCCATGCGTGCCACCGACGTGAGCAGCACATGGCCCTGCTCGGCCATCTCGGCACCGTTCGCCCCCGCCGTCTGGGCCCACACCTCACGGTTGGCCAGGGCAAAGACGCAAGCGCGCAAGGCCCCGGTTTGCGGCAGCAGCGCGCCCAGGTGCGCAGCCAGGGTCACCGCCGGCGTCGCCTGGGGGGCGGCCGAGACCGAAGCCCCGCTCACCACCGGCATCGGCGTCGGCGCACGGGGGGCCGGTGGCGCCTCGGGCGTCCAGGACAAGGTCAGGCGCTCGATCTGCGGCACCTCCCCGGGGGCGGCCGACTGCGCCAGCCGGTTCCAGTAGGTCGCCATCAAGGTCCAGTTGGCCGCCACGGTCTGGCTGGCAGGCCCCACCTCCACCTGCCAACGCGGCGTGCGCCCCAGCGCCGACAGGCTCATCATCCAATCCGGATCACGCACCTGCGGCAGCGCCAGCACCGCAAAGCGGCCGCTGGGCTGCGCCGCCAGCAGGTCGTCACGCCAGGCGGCGACACGCGCCGCGACATCCGGCGGCGGCTGCAGGGCCCCGATCAGCACATGGGCCGTGGCCAAAGCGCTCAGCAGCCGGCGCACGGCCACCTGCTCGCGCGGCTCGGCCTGCACGTCGGCCAGGTAGACCCGCAGGGTGCCCGCGACCAGCGGGCAATCGAGGTAGGACAAGGAGGCCAGTTCGGTGCCAAAGCCCTGGCGGCGGATGCTCAGGGTCTGCAGCCGCCAGCCCGAGCGCTCGCTCAGGCCCTGCAAAAAGGCGCGCGCGGCCGTCGTGCCCAGATCGTGCAGCAGCACGAAGGGCGCCATCCCCAGCTCGAAATGCTGGCGCAGGGCCTCGGACGGATCGCACACCACGAACAGCTCGCGCAAGGTGGGCGAGACCTGCTTGCCCAGGTCGCGCAGGGCCTGTGTCGGCGCCTGCTCCTCCATGATCTGCGTGGCCACCTGCGTGTGGCCGTCCCAGGCGTCGCGCCGGTCGCTGTCTTGTTCGTGTGCCATCCCTGCCCCTGCGCTCGTTGGGTTCGAACCTGGCCGCCTGCGGCCACGCCCACCCGTTTGTTCTGATTATTTTAATGGTGTGAACGGAGGGTGGCGCGGGGCTCAGAGGACAAACCACGCCACCCAGGCCCACCCGATGGCCATGTTGAGGGCCAAGGCCCCCGCCACCACCACGCCAAAACGCCAGCCGCCCGACACGCAGGCCACGGTGCCCCGGGTGGTGCTGTTGACCGTCAAGGCCACCATCAAACCCATCAACAGATGCCCCGCCGGCAAGGTGCCCGCCCCGTACATCGCCAGCAAACTGGCCATGGGGGCCTGCGCGTCGGCAATGGCCGCCAAGGCGGTGCCCAGCAACAAGCCCCCCACCCCGCGCTGCTGCGCGTAACTCACCACGATGGCGCCACCCACCAGCAGCACCGCCACCATCACCGCCTCACGCAGGCGCAGCACATCCTGCTGGTCTGACACCGCCACCGACTCGGCGCCGCCCTGCTGCCACAGCAAACCACCCAGCACCAGCGGCAGCGCCACGCCCACCGCCATCAAAGGCAGGGTCACCGGCAAGGCCGCCGGTGACACCACCAGGATCATCAGCACGATCTGCATCCACGTGGCGGCCGTGGACAGGATGGACGCACACAAGGTCATGCGCAGCGGCACCTGGCGCTGGCGGGCCAGACTGCCCATGGCACCGATGGTGGCCGTGCTCGACACAAAGCCCCCCAGAAAGCCGGACACGGCCAGGCCCGAGCGCGCGCCCAGCAGGCGCTGCGCCACATGGCTGGCGGCCTGCAGCACCAGGATGACAATGACCAGCATGAAGCCGCGCTGGGGCGACAGCTGACCCAGCCAGCTCACGGGCTCGCGGGGCATCAGGGGCAGCAGCACCAGGGCCAGCGCGGCCAGCAGCAGGCCGTCGTAGAGCTCCTTCTCGCGCAACCAGGTGTGGACGAAGTGGTGCAGGCGATCGCGGGCGGCCAGCACCCCGGCCAGCAAGGCCGCGCAGGCGGCCGACAGCACGGGCTCGGGCACCGCCATCATGCCGATCAAGGTCGTGGCAATCAGCGACAGCTCGGTGGTGATGCCCGGGTCGTCGTCGCGCGAGCGCCAGTAGGACAAGGCGGCCATCGCGGCCACACTGAGCAGCGCCACAGCCGCCAGCCACACCGACACGATCTGGGCAATCGCCCCCAGCAGGGCCGCCACTGCAAAGGTGCGCAAACCGGCCGCAGCCCGGTCCTGCCCCAGGCCTTTGCGACGTTCGCGCTCCAGCCCGATCAGCAGACCGCAGCCCAGTGCCACCGCCAAGCCCATCTGGGCCGGCGACAAAGAAAAACCGTTCACCTCAGGTGCTCCTTCATGCCATCGCTGCCAGTATGGCTCGTCCAGGGGGGATGAGACTCGGGAAGTGCCCTGTGCTGCCGTAAACTGCGGTCTTTCCACGCGCTTGCCGTCCATGTCTGCCGCCTCCCCCGGAAACGCCTCCGCCCTGTTTGATTTCAAGAGCGCCACGCTCTCGCTGGAAGCCTTCCTGCTCCGCACGGCCAACCTGACATCGCTGAGCCAGGCGCTGACCGAGCGCTTCGGCAGCACGCCCGACCTGTTCAACGGTGAGCCCGTGGTGATCGACCTCAGCCACCTCGCCAGCCTCGAGTTGAACGTCAACTTCCCCGAACTGATCGCGCTGCTGGCCCGCTTCAAGCTCAAGGCCATTGCCGTGCGCGGCGGCACCGTCGCCCAGACCCAATCGGCCCAGAACGCCGGCCTGATCGAAGCGCCCGAAAGCCATGCGCATGCCGCCCGTGTCGAGACCGTGGTGCAAGAGGTCGTGCGTGAGGTCATCCGCGAGGTGCCGGTGGAAGTGCCCGTGCACGTGCCGATGGCAGCGAGCACCATGTTCATCGACAAGCCGCTGCGCTCGGGCCAGCAGGTCTATGCCAAGGGCGGCGACCTGATCGTGCTGGCGGCCGTCAACCATGGCGCCGAGGTCATCGCCGACGGCTCCATCCATGTCTACGCCCCGCTGCGCGGCAAGGCCATTGCCGGCGCCAAGGGCAACACCGAAGCCCGCATTTTTTCGATCTGCATGGAGCCGGAGTTGCTGTCGATTGCCGGCACCTACCGCACCACCGACACCCCGCTCCCGCCTGACGTGACCGGCAAACCCGCCCAGATTCGTCTGGAAGGTGACCGCCTGGTTTTCGACCCCATATCTCTCTGATTACTCGCATCTGAAAGGACCGCCAGACATGGCCAAGATCATCGTGGTGACCTCCGGCAAGGGAGGCGTTGGCAAGACAACTACCAGCGCCAGCTTTGCATCCGGCCTCGCAATGCGCGGCCACAAGACCGCCGTCATCGACTTCGACGTCGGCCTGCGCAACCTCGACCTGATCATGGGTTGCGAGCGCCGTGTGGTGTACGACCTGATCAACGTGATCCAGGGCGAAGCCAACCTCAACCAGGCCCTCATCAAGGACAAGCAGTGCGAGAACCTGTTCATCCTGGCCGCCTCGCAAACGCGCGACAAGGAAGCGCTGACGGAGGAAGGGGTCGAGAAGGTGCTGCGTGACCTCGAGAAGATGGACTTCGAGTACATCGTGTGCGACTCGCCCGCCGGCATCGAAACCGGTGCGCTGATGGCCATGCACTTTGCCGATGAGGCCATCGTGGTGACCAACCCCGAAGTCTCGTCGGTGCGCGACTCCGACCGCATCCTGGGCATGCTCAACAGCAAGACCCGCCGTGCGCAGGAAGGTGCCGATCCGATCAAGGAACACCTGCTGATCACCCGCTACAACCCCAACCGGGTCGAAGGCGGTCAGATGCTGTCGCTCGACGACGTGCACGACATCCTCAAGGTCAAGCTGATCGGCGTGATCCCTGAGTCGGAGACCGTGCTGAACGCCTCCAACCAGGGCGTGCCCGCCATCTACATGAAGGGCAGCGATGTGGCCGAGGCCTACAGCGACGTGATCGACCGTTTCATGGGCCAGGACAAGCCACTGCGATTCGTCGAGGCCGAGAAGCCCGGTTTCTTCAAACGACTGTTCGGAGGCAAGTGAGCGCCATGGGATTCCTCAACTTTTTCCTCGGCGAGAAGAAGCAGACGGCCACCGTGGCCAAGGAACGCCTTCAGCTGATCCTCGCGCACGAGCGCAACGGCCGCTCGGCCAGCCCCACCTACCTGCCCGATCTGCAGCGCGAACTGGTGGCGGTCATTTCCAAGTACGTGTCCATCAATCCGGATGACATCAAGGTGTCGATGGAGCGCCAGGACAACCTGGAAGTGCTGGAAGTGAAGATCGAACTGCCCGAAGGCAACCGCTGACGGCACGGAGGGCGACGGCCGGGGTTTCCGGCAGTCGCCCCTGATCTTGTTGCGGTGCACAATAGACGCTGTCATTGCGTCACAAGGGATTCGGGTCATGCGTTACGTCGTCTTCAACCAGAAGGGTGGAGTGGGCAAGTCCACCATCACCTGCAACCTGGCCGCCATCAGCGCCGCACAGGGCCTGCGCACCCTGGTCATTGACCTGGACCCGCAGGGCAACTCCACGCAGTACCTGCTGGGGGGGCCGCAGGAAGACGCCACGGTCAGCGCCGCCGAGTTCTTTGACCAGACACTCAAGTTCAGCGCCCGCCCCAAGGGCGCCGAAGACTATGTGGTGGGCACCCCGTGGGACCGGCTGGATGTGATGCCCTCGCACCCCAGTCTGGACGAGCTGCACAGCAAGCTCGAATCGCGCTACAAGATCTACAAGCTGCGGGATGCCTTGGTCGAACTGGCAGGCACCTACGACCGCATCTACATCGACACGCCGCCCGCGCTGAACTTCTACACGCGCTCGGCCTTGATCGCGGCACAAGGGTGCCTGATTCCGTTTGACTGCGACGATTTCTCGCGCCGGGCGCTCTACACCTTGCTCGACAACGTGCAGGAGATCCGTGCCGACCACAACGACGAGTTGCAGGTGGCCGGCATCGTGGTCAACCAGTTCCAGCCGCGTGCCAGCCTGCCGCAAAAGCTCGTGCAGGAGTTGATCGACGAGGGCCTGCCCGTGCTGCAGCCCTATCTGAGCAGCTCGGTGAAGATCAAGGAATCACACCAGCAGGCGCGCCCCATGATCCACCTGGATGCCCGCCACAAGCTGACCCTGGAGATGATCGCGCTGCACGACGCCCTGGCCGCCCAGGCGGACTGAGTCGCTTCGCTCAGACCAGACTGGGCTGAGGCTGTTTCGACTTGAGCCTCAGCTGCGCCGGACCGCGCGCCACAGGCGCTGCCCCAGCGTCACCACAGCCAGGGTCACGGCGCCCACGATCACCCCGCCCACCCCGTCGAGCACGGTGGGGGTGATCACCTCCAGCACACCGCCCACGCCGGGCACGGTGCCTGCAGCCTGGGCCCAGTGGTGAATCACGTCATGGGCACCCGGCAGACCGTGCAGCACGATGCCGCCGCCCACCAGGAACATCGCGGCGGTGCCCACCACAGACAAGGTCTTCATCATCACCGGCGCGGCGGCCAGCAAGCCGCGACCGATGGCCGCCTTCACGGCCCCGCCACGCTGTTGCAGGTGCAAGCCCACGTCATCCATCTTCACGATGGCGGCGACCAGGCCATAGACGCCTACCGTGACCAGCAAGGCCACGCCAGACAGCACCAGCACCTGTTGCGTGAACGGCGCCGCGGTGACCGTGCCCAGCGTGATGGCCACGATCTCGGCCGAGAGGATGAAATCGGTGCGCACGGCGCCCTGGATCTTGTCGCGCTCGAAGGCCACCAGGTCCACCGATTCGTCCTTCAGCGCGGCGCTGAGCGCCTCGTGGTGGGCCACTTCTTCATCGGGGCCGTGCAGCAGAGGGTGAGCCAGCTTCTCCACGCCTTCGAAGCACAGGTAGGCTCCGCCAATCATCAGCAAGGGGGTGACAGCCACAGGCAGCCAGGCGCTGATGGCCAGGGCCGCCGGCACCAGGATGACCTTGTTGCGCGCCGAGCCCTTGGCCACGGCCCACACGACCGGCAGCTCGCGCTCGGCACGGATGCCAGTGACCTGCTGGGCATTGAGGGCCAGATCGTCGCCCAGCACCCCAGCGGTCTTTTTGGCGGCCAGTTTGGACATGGCCGCCACGTCATCGAGCATCAGGGTGATGTCATCGATCAAAAGGAGCAAGCTGGTTCCGGCCATGAGGGTGAGTTCTCGTTCAAAAAGAAGGTGCGCACGCAGAGCTCAAATGATATCGAGACTGTCTCGCACTTCGTCTTCCCAGCTCAACAACTCTTCCATGGGCAGGTCCAGCCAGCGAAGCGCCGCTTCACCGTGGTGGTGCCAGTCCACATCCTGGTCCAGGCCCTCGTGACGTCGCATCAGGAACTCGGCCAGCAAACCCACCGCGATGAGCGCCTGCACATCCGGGTCGATGCGGCCCTCGCCCAAGGCATCCAGGTCGTGGTGCAGACGAATGGCGGCAGCCACCGTGGGCGAGAGGCGCCACACGCGGGCCACCAGCCCGCCCACCACGGCGTGGTCGGTGCGGTGGTTGGCGTTTTCGGTGGCCACGTAGGAGCGGTCGATGCGCGCCGCCGCTTCCACCATGGTGGAGGGGTAGCCCTTGAGGCTTTGCACCATCACGGGCAGGCCCACATGACAGAACAGGCCGTAGGTGTGCGCCACGTCGGCGGACATGCCTGGCAGGTGCCGCGCCATGAAGGCCATGGCCACGGCCCGCTTGGCCGATCGCTCCCAAAAGCGCTGCAAGGCCGGGTGATTGACGCGGATGGCGCGCTGGGCCAGAAAGCGCGTCATGACCGTGGCGGTTTCGTCCAGGCCCAGCAGGTTCATGGCCTGACCGATGGTCTGCACCGGCTGCCCCTTGGCGTACACCGGGCTGTTGGCGCAGCGCAGCAGGGTGGCCGACATGGCCACGTCGCTGGAGGCGATGCGCGCCACCTCGTTGAGGTCAGGCTCGGCCTCGGCCATCACGTGCTGCAGTCGGGCCAGCAGTTCCGGGCACGGCGGGATGACAATGTGCTGCAAGGGGCCGCTTTTGCGGACGCTGTCCAGTTCCAGCAGAATGTCACTGGTGCGCGTGGCGGTCGGGGCGGAAGTCATGTGAGCTCAAGGTACAGCAAAATCAGCGTGATCCAAACCTTGTCATCCTAGCCGCCCCGCCCCGGTTTTTCTCCCTCAAAATCCTGTTTTGTGAGCATTGCGACCATGTCTGACCTGCATCCCCATGCCCTGGCCGAGCGACTGGCCCGCAACCGACTCAGCCGCCGCGACGCCATCTGGCTGTTTGGCGCGGCCACCGTTTCACTGCAGGGTTGCGCGGTCTCGCCCGTGACCGGCGAGCGCATTCTGGTGGGCATGAGCGAGGCGCAGGAAGCGGCCATCGACCAACAGCAGGCCCCGCACCAGTTCTCGCAGGATCTGGGCGCCATCCAGAACGGACAGGTCAATGCCTACGTGAGCGAGATCGGCCAGCGCCTGGACGCCCTCAGCCACCGCCCGAACATGCCCTACTCCTACCGGGTGCTCAACGCCAACTACGTGAACGCCTACACCTTCCCGGGTGGCGCCATGGGCGTGACGCGCGGCATCATGGTGGACATGGACGACGAGGCCCAGCTGGCCGCCCTGCTGGGCCATGAACTGGGCCATGTGAACGCCCGCCACTCGGCGCAACGCCAGGGGCAGACCATGATCGCGCAAACCGTGCTGGTGGGCGTGAACGCCGCCGCACAGAATTCAGGCTGGGCGCCCTTGATCGGCCTGGGCAGCCAGGTCGGGGCCAGCGCGCTGCTGGCCAATTACTCGCGCAGCAACGAGCATGAAGCCGATGCGCTCGGTCAGGCTTACATGGTGCAAGCCGGCTATCCGGCCACCGGCATGACGCGCCTGCACCAGATGCTGGTGCAGGAGGAGCAGGAAGCGCCCTCCACGCTGGCCACGATGTTCTCCTCACACCCGATGAGCAGCGAGCGTCGTGACCGCGCCCGTGCCGCCGCCGAGACCACCTACGCCAGCAGCCTCAAGGCCTCCGTGCGGCGCGAGCGCTTCATGGACAACACGAGCCCGCTGCGCCAGATCAAACCCGCCATCCAGGCCTGCCAGAAGGGTGAAAGCGCGATGTCGGCCCGCAAGCTCGATGAGGCCAGCGGCCAGTTCCGCACGGCCCTGAAGCAGGCGCCGCGCGACTACGCGGCCAACCTGCGCATGGCGCAGTGCCTGCAGGCCCAGGGCAAGACGGCCGATGCCATCGCCTATGTCGACAACGCCCGCAGCATCTACCCGCAAGAAGCCCAGTCGCACAAGCTGACCGCCACCCTGGCACTGCAACAGCGCAAGCCGCAGGCGGCCTTGCAGGCCCTCAACACCTTTGACCGCCTGCTGCCGGGCGACAGCGGCGTGACCTTCCTCAAAGGCGCTTCGCTCGAAGCCATGGGGCAGCGCGAGCCGGCGGCCCAGCACTACGCGCGCTACCTGCAGCAGGTGCGCAGCGGTGACGCCTCGCAGCACGCCTACACCCGGCTCAAGGCCTGGGGCTACGCGAAGTAAAATTGCCGACATGGCCCTGCTGCTCGCGCCCATGGAGGGCCTGCTCGATTTCACGCTGCGCGATGCCCTGACCCGGGTGGGCGGGCTCGACCGCTGCGTGTCCGAGTTCATCCGCGTCACCGATGCCGTGCTGCCCGAACGGGCCTATGTGCGCGTCATCCCCGAATTGCGCCAGGGCAGCCGCACATCGGCCGGCGTGCCGGTGCGCGCGCAACTGCTGGGCTCCGACCCCATCTGCCTGGCCGACAACGCGGCCTTCCTGGCCACGCTGGGGCCAGCGGGGATCGACCTGAACTTCGGCTGTCCGGCCAAGGTGGTCAACCGCCACGGGGGCGGCGCGGCGCTGTTGCAGGAGCCCGAACTCGTGCACCGCATCGTGCGCGAGGTGCGCCGTGCCGTGCCCACCGACATGCCGGTGTCGGCCAAGATGCGCCTGGGGTTTCACGACGACGCCCAGGCCGAAGACTGTGCCCGCGCGATTGCCGAGGGCGGTGCCGACGAGTTGGTGGTGCACGCCCGCACCAAGGCCGATGGCTACCGCCCTCCGGCTTACTGGGAGCGCATCGCCGATGTGAAGGCGTGCGTGGCCATCCCCGTGGTCGCCAATGGCGAGATCTGGACCGTGGCCGATGCACGCCGCTGCATCGAGGTGTCGGGCTGCACCGACCTGATGCTGGGGCGCGGCATCGTGGCCGACCCGGGTCTGGCCCTGGCGATCCTGGTCGACCAGGGGCTCACGCCCGGGTCGGCGGCGCCCACCTGGGACACGCTGCAGCCGGTGCTGTGGCAGTTCTGGACGCTGGTGCAAACGCGCATCGAGCCGCGCGCGCGCACCGGGCGCATGAAACAATGGCTCAATTACCTGCGGCGGCGTTATCCTCAGGCCGACATCGCTTACCAGGCCCTGCGCACGGTCACCGATTCACGGCAGATGACAGACTGGATGCAGACGCACCTGACCGCGCTGCACCCCCAGGACCGGCTCGCCGCCTGAACCTCACAAGAAGAAAGCCCCTGCCCGATGGCCATCCAATGGTTCCCCGGTCACATGAATGTGACCAAAAAAGCCATCACCGAGCGCATGAAGGACATCGACGTGGTGATCGAGTTGCTCGACGCCCGTCTGCCCGGCTCCAGCGCCAACCCCATGCTGGCCGAGCTCACAGGCAATCGCCGCAAGCTCAAGGTGCTCAACAAGCAGGATCTGGCCGACCCGGTGCGCACCGAGGCCTGGCTGGCCTGGTACAACGCCCAGCCCGACACCCGCGCCATTGCGCTGGACGCCAGTGACACCGCACCGGCCCAGCGCCTGATCAAGGCCTGCCGCGAACTGGCCCCCAACCGGGGCGGCATGGACAAGCCTTTGCGCGTGCTGATCTGCGGCATCCCCAACGTGGGCAAGTCCACCTTGATGAACACGCTGGTGGGCAAGAAAGCGGCCAAGACCGGCGACGAAGCCGGGGTGACGCGCATCGAGCAGCGCATCAACCTGGCCAGCGACTTCTACCTGTTCGACACGCCCGGCATGCTGTGGCCCAAGATCACGGTCGAGCGCAGCGGCTACCACCTGGCCGCCAGCGGCGCCGTGGGCCGCAACGCCTACGACGAAGAAGAGGTGGCGCTGGAGTTGCTCAGCCGCCTCAAAGGGCCTTATCCTGAACTGCTGGCTGCGCGCTACAAGCTCGACGACGCCAGCGCCATTCCCGGCATGCACGACGACGAGTTGCTCGAACTCATCGGGCGCAAGCGCGGTGCCGTCATGAGCGGCGGCCGCGTCAACCTGACCAAGGCATCCGAGATCGTGCTCAACGACTTCCGCAGCGCCATCCTGGGCCGCATCACCCTCGAATCTCCCGAAGAGTTCGAGGTGTGGTGGGCCGAAGGAGTCGCCCTGGAAGTCGAGCGACAGCGCAAGAAGGCCGCGCGCCTGCAGAAAAAGAAAAAGGGCCCGGCCACCGCCGCGCCCGACCACAACAACGATCAAGACGATGAGGCTTGAGCCTTTCCGAGGCCACCCGCCCGAGGCTCATTCCCTGATCCACCCACACAAGGACCTTCATGGCTTCCACCCCTGAACACATCAGCATGGCGCTGTTTTGCGACTTCGAAAACGTCGCGCTCGGCGTCCGCGATGCCAATTACGAGAAGTTCGACATCAAGCGCGTGCTCGAGCGCCTGCTGCTCAAAGGCAGCATCGTCGTCAAGAAAGCCTATTGCGACTGGGAGCGCTACAAGGGCTTCAAGGCCGCCATGCACGAGGCCAA
>JAGNPA010000236.1 GCA_017989885.1 Aquabacterium sp. | reverse complement strand
CGGCCAGGCCTGCGATCTGCGCGTCAGTCCATTGGCGGGCCTCGGTGTCCATCACGCACAGCGCGCCCAAGGTCTGTCCTTCGACGACGAGCGGGTGCCCGGCATAAGCCACAGGCCAGGCATCAGCGGGCAGGTGAGGGGGGTGTGGCAGGTCCCGGGTGTCGTGTGCCTGCCAGGGGCCATCTTGCTGAAGGGCCTGTGTGCTCAGGGCGTGCTCACGGCTCTGCCGCTTGGGCAACGCGCCCACGCCCGCCAACAGGCGAACGCAGTGGGCGTCGATCAGGTGGATGGCGGCCTGTGGGCTGGCGGTTTGCGTGGCTGCCAGGCGAGCCAGCGCCGCGAAGGCCGGTGGCGTTTCTGAAGCTTCGAGCAGGCGCGTGGCCTGCAGGAGCGCCACGCGAGCGTGTTCGGGGGTGGCGGGGCCGGACCAACTCATGCCGGAGGGCTCAGGACGAAGCCAAGGCGTGAGGGCGAGGCGGGCAATGGGCGCACGGTCAGTACTGCGGCAGGGTGTCTGAGAAGCTCAGCACGTCAAAACGGATCTGGGTGCTGCTCGGGTCGTTCGGCGGTGCGCCCAGCGCAATCACGCCACTGCCGTGCAGTGTGCAGGTGCCCCGTCGCAAGGTCATCACCTGATCGTCGTGGTCGAACTTGACGTGGGTGCCGTTGTAGCTGAGGTCGCTGAGGTAGAGCTGGCCGCTGTGCGACTCGATGCGCGCATGCGAGCGCGACACACGGGCGTCGCTCACGCAAAACTGCGCCTGGGGGCTGCGGCCCAGGATCACCGGCATGCTGGCAGTGGCAAACACCCGCTCGGCCCCCATCCAGACGAGGCGAATGCCGTCCGGCATGTCAGAGGGCAGGGTGTCGAACACCACGGTGGACATGGTGTCGCCAAAGCGGCTGCGCTCCATGCGCACCACCGACACGGGCTCCTGGCGTCCGCGCAGGTAGAGCTTGTCGATGCTGCGGAAGCGCTCCAGATGGTCGGAGGGCAGCTGGCGCAGCAGCTCGGCGGTGGTGAGGGTTTCGCTTTCACCGGCCAGATCCAGCAGGCGTGCCGCCACATTGACCGCATCGCCGAAACAGTCGCCATCCACCTCGATGGTTTCGCCCCAGGCGATGGCCACCTTGAGTTTCACGGCGCCTTCTTTCGAGGTGCGCTCTCCCTCGCCCGGCACGATGCGCTCCAGCGACTCGTGCAGCGAGGTCGAGGCGTCGACCGCACGTTCGGCGTTGTCGAACACCGCCATGAGGCCGTCCCCCAGGGTCTTGACCACACGTCCGCCCGCGCCCTCGATGATCTGACCCAGCAGCGCCAGGCTGTGGGTCACGAGGCGAGCGGCTTCCTTGTTGCCCAACTTGAGGTAGAGCGCCGTGCTGCTGCGCAGATCGGCAAACAGAATGGCACTTTCCGTCGTGTTACCCATGAGGTGTGGTCTCGGTCAAGCAGCTTGGTGTCGGGTGTGAAGTAAGCACGGTATCAAGTTGCGAATTTAGCAGCTCTGAATGAAAAAACCCGGCACGTGGCCGGGTTTGTGGTGCGCGGGGCACAAGGGCAATTGCCCAGTCTTATAGATTGTCCAGATAAGTGCGCAGCTTGTCCGACCGCGAGGGGTGCTTGAGCTTGCGGATGGCCTTGGCTTCGATCTGGCGGATGCGCTCGCGGGTGACGTCGAACTGCTTGCCGACTTCTTCCAACGTGTGATCGGTCGACATTTCGATGCCGAAACGCATGCGCAGCACCTTGGCTTCGCGGGGCGTCAGGCTGTCGAGGATGTCCTTGACGACATCGCGCAGACCGGCCTGCATGGCAGCCTCGATCGGGGCGGTGTTGTTGGTGTCCTCGATGAAGTCGCCCAGGTGGCTGTCGTCGTCGTCACCGATCGGCGTTTCCATGGAGATCGGCTCTTTGGCGATCTTCATGATCTTGCGGACCTTGTCTTCCGGCATTTCCATCTTCTCGGCCAGCGTCGGGGCATCGGGCTCGAAGCCGAATTCCTGCAGGTGCTGGCGCGAGATGCGGTTCATCTTGTTGATCGTTTCGATCATGTGAACCGGGATGCGGATGGTGCGGGCCTGGTCGGCGATCGAGCGCGTGATGGCCTGACGGATCCACCAGGTGGCGTAGGTCGAGAACTTGTAGCCGCGACGGTATTCGAACTTGTCCACCGCCTTCATCAGGCCGATGTTGCCTTCCTGGATCAGGTCCAGGAACTGCAGGCCACGGTTGGTGTACTTCTTCGCAATCGAGATCACCAGACGCAGGTTGGCCTCGATCATTTCCTTCTTGGCATCGCGCGAGGCCTTTTCGCCTTCGTTCATGCGCTTGTTGATCTGCTTGAGATCTTCAATGGGCACGACGGCCTTGGCCTGCAGGTCGATCAGCTTTTGCTGCAGCTCCTGGATCGCAGGCAAGCTGCGGCCCATCACGGCACTGTAAGGCTTGCCGGCTTCGGACTCCTTCACCGCCCACTCCAGATTCAGGATGTTGGGCGGGAAGGTCTTGATGAACTGCGATTGGGCCATGCCGCACTTGTCGACCACGATCTTGCGCAGTTCGCGTTCAGAGCGGCGCACCTCGTCGACCTGTGAGCGCAGCAGCCCGCACAGGCGTTCGATGATCTTGACGGTGAAGCGGATGGTCATCAGCTCGTGGCTGATGGCTTCCTGGGCCTTGTTGTAAGGTGCGGACTTGTAGCCGTCTTTCTCGAAGGCCTTGGCCATCTTGTCGAAGTTCGCGCGCAGGGCGTCGAACTTGACCAGGGCCTGGTTCTTCATCTCTTCGAGCTTCTTGGTCAGCGCCTTGGAGCCGCCATTGCCGTCGTCATCGTCCTCTTCGTCGAATTCGTCGAAGTCTTCCTCGGCCACATAGTCGTCGGCCTCGTCGGCGGCCACGAAACCGTCGACCACTTCGGTGATGGGCGACTCACCTGCGCGGATCTTGTCGGCCAGCGACAGGATTTCGGCGATGGTGGTGGGCGAGGCGGAGATGGCCAGCATCATGGCCTGCAGGCCACCTTCGATGCGCTTGGCGATTTCGATTTCGCCTTCACGCGTCAGCAGCTCGACCGTGCCCATTTCGCGCATGTACATGCGCACCGGGTCGGTCGTGCGGCCGAATTCGGAGTCCACCGTGGACAGGGCGGCCTCGGCGGCCTCTTCAGCTTCTTCTTCGGTGGCCGTGGACTGCGCGCTGTTGGAGATCAGCAGCGTGGCCGCGTCAGGTGCCTGCTCGTACACCGCCACGCCCATGTCGTTCAACATGGAGATGATGGCTTCGAGGATTTCGGCTTCGACCAGCTTTTCAGGCAAGTGGTCGTTGATTTCCTGGTGGGTCAGGAAGCCACGGGTCTTGCCCAGCTTGATCAGGGTCTTGAGGTCCTGACGGCGCTTGTTGACTTCTTCTTCGGACAGTGCGGTGTCGTCGATGCCGAACTCGCGCATCAGCGCGCGCTCCTTGGCGCGCGAGACCTTCATCCGCAGAGGCTTGGCCTTGGGCTTGTCTTCGGTCGCGGGGACATCGGCAGCCGCTTCGGCTTCGGTGGCGTCGAGCTCGACTTCGAGTTCGGTTTCGATGTCGCCGACATCATCCTCGTCAAAAGAGGTGGCCTTCTTGGCAGTTTTCTTGGCTGCAGGCGCGTCTGCACCTGCCGCAGCCTTGGGCTTGCGACCACGCTTCTTGGGTTCAGCGGCGGCGGATTCAGCAGTGGCGGCGTCCACGGGCTTGGCGACACGCGCGACTTTGGAGACTTTTTTCTCTGGCACGTCGGTGTCGGGGGTGGCTGTCGTCACGGCGGATTTCGCGGCTTTTTTCGCGGTCATGCGCTTCCTCGGGAGAGATTGCAGGGGCTTGTCCAACCCTCCATTATCGCGCAAGCGATGGAGAGCGTCAAAAAATGGGGCGAGAACGGGGGGCGTCAAGCGGCGTCCGGCGATCCTCACCCAGATATGGGGCGGTGCTGGCTGATTTCAAGCTTCAGTGCCAGCGTCAGTCGTACAAGTTCCATCTTGCGGGCTTCGGCGACCTCCGAAAGCTCGCCGGACTGGGTCAGCAGGTCCAACTCGTCTCTCAGGGCCACCAGTTCCAGGGGCTTGATCAGGTTGATCAGGCT
>JAGNPA010000235.1 GCA_017989885.1 Aquabacterium sp. | reverse complement strand
CGGCAATCTGAACCTGGGTCCTGGGCAGCGCATCGTCACGGTCGAGGTGGGCGAGGGTGAGTCCCGCACCTGGCTGGTGCTGGGGGTGACCTCGCAGCAGATCAACACCTTGCACAGCATGGCACCCTTGACCGCACCGGTGGCACCGGGCGAGGCTTCGGCGCTGCCACCGCACTTCGCGTCGCTGTTGCGCAGCAAGCTGGCCAAACCTCAGGAGCCGCAATGACGCGGGCACGCACGATGAAGTGGGCGAAGTTCGCCAAGTGGGGGCTGGCGCTGGCCCTGAGTGGCGTGGGGACGCTGGCCTTGGCCCAGACGGCGGCCGCGCCGACTGGCGCCGGGCTGCCCTTGATGGTCGGCCAAGGGGGGGGCAACAGCTACTCGGTGCCGATCCAGACGCTGCTGTTTTTCACGGCCCTGAGCTTTCTGCCGGCCATGCTGTTGATGATGACGGGCTTCACCCGCATCGTGATCGTGCTGAGCCTGATGCGCCAGGCGCTGGGCACGGCGTCGTCGCCGCCCAACCAGGTGATCATCGGCTTGTCGCTGTTCCTCACGATGTTCGTGATGGGGCCGACACTCGACAAGGTCTACAAAGAGGCTTACGAGCCTTTCGCGGCCAACCAGATTTCGTTCAACGAGGCGATGGAGCGCGGCCAGGTGCCCATGCGTGCCTTCATGCTCAAGCAGACGCGCCAGTCGGACCTGGGCCTGTTCACGCGTCTGGCCAAGCTCGAAGGCCAGGTCACACCCGAGACGGTGCCCCTGCGCGTGCTGGTGCCCGCGTTTGTGACCAGTGAGCTGAAGTCGGCCTTTCAGATCGGCTTCCTGATCTTCATTCCCTTCCTGGTGATCGACATGATCGTGGCCAGTGTGCTGATGAGCCTGGGGATGATGATGCTCTCGCCGGTGATGGTGGCTTTGCCGTTCAAGTTGATGCTGTTCGTGCTGGCCGATGGCTGGAACCTGCTGCTGGGTTCGCTGGCGGCGAGTTTTGTTCAGTAGGGAGGCACGCATGGATTCCCAACAGGTACTGACCATTGCCGGCGGCGGCTTGCTGACCTTGCTGATCGTGTGCGGCCCCATCGTGCTGGTGGTGCTGTCGGTCGGTCTGGTGGTGTCCATCTTCCAGGCAGCCACCCAGATCCATGAGGCCACGCTGTCGTTCGTGCCCAAGCTGCTGGCGGCGTTTGCCACGCTGGGGCTGGCTGGTCCGTGGATGTTGTCAACGATGGTGGATTACATCCGCGAAGTGCTGATGTCGATCCCGAACGTGGTGGGCTGAGTGGTCAGCTTCACGGAAGCGCAGGTCCTGGCCTGGATCACGCCCTGGCTGTGGGCGTTTTTCCGGGTCGCCGGCATTTTCACGACGGCACCGGTGCTGTCGCAAAAGAGCATTCCGCGCCGGGTGCGTCTGGCGCTGGCCATTCTCATCGTGATCTGTGCGCAGCCCAGCCTGCCGCCCATGCCGGACATTGCGATCAACTCGCCGCAGGCGGTGATGGTGATCATCCAGCAGGTGCTGATCGGGCTGACGATGGGTTTTGCCGCCCGGGTGGTGTTCGCCGCCATCGAGTTTGCCGGTGAGATCATTGGTTTGCAGATGGGCTTGAGTTTTGCCAGCTTCTTCGATCCGATGATGGGCGGGCAGGCCAACGGCGCGAGCCGGTTTCTGGGCACCACAGCGCTGTGGCTGTTTGTGGTGATGAACGGACATTTGCTGCTCACCGGAGCAGTGTTGCAAAGCTTCCATGCGTTTCCGGTGTCGCCCGAGCCCCTGGCCTTCCTCAATCAGGTCCAGCCGCAGGTGTGGGGGGCCGAGATCTTCAAGCTGGGCCTGTGGGTGGCCTTGCCGGTGGTGTCCATGCTGCTGCTGGTCAACATGGTGCTGGGGCTGATTGCCCGGGTGTCGCCCCAGATGAACGTGTTCACCATCGGCTTTCCGATCACCCTGACGGTTGGCTTCACGGGTTTGTGGCTGACTTTGCCCATGATGGAGGTGCCGCTGACGATGGCGCTGGAGCGCATGATGGGCTACTTCCAGTAAAACCCGGGGTGCGGGGCGGGGTGGCAGCGGTTCGTTCGTAGAATTGCGGGATGTCATCCAAGCCGCCAGTCAAAGCCTCCACCCAGCCCACCGCCGAATACGGCGAGGGTTCGATCCGTGTTCTCAAGGGCCTGGAGCCCGTCAAGCAGCGTCCGGGCATGTACACCCGGACCGACAACCCCCTGCACATCATCCAGGAGGTGATCGACAACGCCGCCGACGAGGCGCTGGCGGGGTTCGGCAAGCGCATTGCCGTGACGCAGCACACCGATGGTTCGGTCAGCGTGGAGGACGACGGCCGGGGCATTCCCTTTGGCCTGCACCCGGAAGAGGGCGTGAGCGTGGTCGAGATCGTGTTCACGCGCCTGCACGCGGGGGGCAAGTTCGACAAGGGCTCGGGCGGGGCGTACAGCTTCTCAGGTGGCTTGCACGGCGTGGGCGTGAGCGTGACCAATGCGCTGTCCACCCGCTTGCAGGTGACAGTGAGCCGTGACAAACAGGTGGCGACACTGGCTTTCAGCGGCGGTGATGTGATCGAGCCTGTGACCGTGCGGCCCGCTGCCTCGGGGGATCGCAAGAACGGCACCACCGTGCGAGCCTGGCCCGATGCGAAGTATTTCGAGAGCGCCGAGTTGCCCAAGGGCGAGCTGGTGCACATGCTGCGCAGCAAGGCGGTGCTGATGCCGGGGGTGACGATCACCCTGACCCATGAAAAAACGGGCGAGGTGCAGACCTGGCTGTACAAGGGCGGCCTGCGCGACTACCTGACGCAGTCGCTGTCGGTCGATCCGCTGATCCCGCTGTTCGAGGGCGAGCAGTACGCCAGCCGCAGTGAGACCGAGAACTTTGCCGAAGGGGAAGGCGCCGCCTGGTGTGTGGCCTTCACCGAAGAAGGCTCGCCCATGCGCGAGAGCTACGTCAACCTGATCCCCACGGTGGCGGGTGGCACGCACGAGTCCGGTCTGAAGGACGGGCTGTTCCAGGCCGTCAAGGGCTTCATCGAGATGCATTCGCTGATGCCCAAGGGTGTGAAGCTGATGCCCGATGACGTGTTCTCGCGCGCCAGCTTCGTGCTGTCAGCCAAGGTGCTGGACCCGCAGTTCCAGGGGCAGACCAAGGAGCGTTTGAACAGCCGCGACGCCTTGCGCCTGGTGAGCACCTATGTCAAGCCCAGCCTGGAGCTGTGGCTGAGCCAGCATGTGGAGTACGGCAAGAAGCTGGCTGACCTGGTGATCAAGCAGGCGCAGGCCCGCCAGCGCGCCGGCCAGAAGGTGGAGAAGAGGAGGGGCTCGGGCGTGGCGGTGCTGCCGGGCAAGCTGACCGATTGCGAGAGCCGTGACATCAGCCTGAACGAGGTCTTCCTGGTGGAGGGGGATTCGGCCGGGGGCAGCGCCAAAATGGGCCGCGACAAGGAGACCCAGGCGGTGCTGCCGCTGCGCGGCAAGGTGCTCAATGCCTGGGAGGTGGAGCGCGACCTGCTGTTCAAGAACAATGAAATCCACGACATCTCGGTGGCGATCGGGGTGGACCCGCATGGCCCGAATGATGAGCCCGATCTGAGCGGGTTGCGCTACGGCAAGGTCTGCATCCTGTCGGACGCGGACGTGGACGGCTCGCACATCCAGGTGCTGTTGCTGACGCTGTTCTTCCGCCACTTCCCCAAGTTGATCGAGACGGGGCACATCTACATTGCCCGTCCGCCGCTGTTCCGCGTGGATGCGCCGGCCCGGGGCAAGAAGCCTGCGGCCAAGCTGTACGCGCTGGACGAAGGCGAGATGACGGCTATTTTGGACAAGCTGCGCAAGGAAGGGTGCCGCGAAGGCAGCTGGACGATCAGCCGCTTCAAGGGCCTGGGCGAAATGAACGCCGAGCAGCTGTGGGACACCACGCTGAACCCCGAAACGCGGCGTCTGCTGCCGGTGGCCTATGGCGAGCCGAGCTTTGACGCCACGGAAGATTCGTTCAACAAGCTGATGGGCAAGGGCGAGGCCGCCTCACGCCGTGAGCTGATGGAGTTGCACGGCAACGAGGTGGAAATCGACGTCTGACTGGTCGTTGCTCAGGCCAGGTC
>JAGNPA010000234.1 GCA_017989885.1 Aquabacterium sp. | reverse complement strand
GCCTTGGCTGCGGCTTCTGCGTCACCCAGGTAGTAGCGCTTGATGGGATTGAGGTCGGCGTCCAGCTCATACACCAGGGGGATGCCGTTGGGGATGTTCAGGCCCACGATGTCGTCATCGCTGATGTTGTCCAGGTACTTGACCAAGGCGCGGATGGAGTTGCCGTGCGCAGCGATCACGACGCGCTTGCCCGCCTTGATGGTCGGGGCGATCTCTTCGTTCCAGTACGGCAGCACGCGGGCCACGGTGTCTTTCAGGCACTCGGTCAGCGGGACTTGATCGACTGGCAGGTCGGCGTAACGCAGGTCCTGGCGCTGGCCCATCGGGTCGTTGGCGTCCAGGGCAGGCGGCGGGGTGTCATAGCTACGACGCCACACCAGCACCTGCTCGTCGCCGTGCTTCTTGGCGGTCTCGGCCTTGTTCAGGCCCTGCAGGCCACCGTAGTGGCGCTCGTTGAGGCGCCAGCTCTTGACCACCGGCAACCAGATGCGGTCCATCTCGTCGAGGCAGTAGTTCAGGGTGTGGATGGCACGCTTGAGCACCGAGGTGTAGGCGATGTCGAACTCGTAGCCCTCGGCCTTGAGCAGCTGACCTGCCGACATGGCCTGCGACACGCCGGTGGGCGTCAGGTCGACGTCAACCCAGCCGGTGAAGCGGTTTTCGAGGTTCCAGGTGGATTCGCCGTGGCGAATCAGGACGAGTTTGTACATGACGTGCGATCCCATCGAGGTGAAAGTGGGCCGGTGTAGACCAGCCGGGCAACCAGCGATTTTATAATCCCCCGTCCCGTGGCTTCCTGATCACGGGCATACGAGAGAGCACTTGCATGAATATTTCGAGCTTCATCGCTGACAACTGGTACTGGATCGTGGCCGCAGCCGCATCGGGCGGCATGCTGCTGTGGCAGCAGGTCAAGTCGGGCGGTGTGGGTGGTGGCGTCACCCCGGCACAGGCCGTCCAGCTCATCAACAAGCAAAAGGCCCAGGTGATCGACGTGTGCGAGCCCGCCGAGTTCGCCGCCGCCCACGTGACCGGTGCCAAGAACATCCCGCTGGGCCAGCTGGGCGAAGGCAAGGGCCTGCCCTCGAACAAGGCCATCCCGCTGGTGGTGGTGTGCGCCGCCGGCAGCCGCTCGGCGCGCGCCGTGGCACAGTTGAAGAAGTTGGGCTACGAGAACGCCCAGTCGCTGAGCGGTGGCCTCAAGGCCTGGCGCGAGGCGAACCTGCCCACCGAAAAGGCCTGATCGGGCAGCCTGAAGCATCGGGGCTTACACCACGCGCCGATCTCCACACAGATCAGGCGGACTTGGGACCGCGGGGACAATGTCTCTGCTGTCCCATTTTTTTGATTCCAACGGATCCACGACACCATGCAAGCCGTCAAGATGTACACCACCCAGGTCTGTCCTTACTGCCAGCGGGCCAAGATGCTGCTCAAGCAGCGTGGCGTCGAGGCCATCGAAGAAGTCCGCATCGACCTGGACCCTGCTCAGCGCGACCAGATGATGAGCCTGACGGGCCGCCGCACCGTGCCGCAAATCTTCATCGGCGAGACCCATGTGGGCGGCTGTGACGACCTGATCGCGCTGGACCAGCAAGGCGGCCTGCTGCCGCTGCTCAACGGCGCCTGAGCCGCGGCGCCACGGTCCGTGGCGGGTCGGCACCCGCCTGTTTGGGGGCTGCGCCGCCACTTCCTGGTAGGACGTGGTGCGGGCGGCGCGGAGGCGTCATCGGGCTGGTTCATAATCCCCAGCGATAGATCACCCGCACACCAAGGATTCCTCATGAGCGACCAAGACCAAGCCAACCAACCTTCGTTCAGCATTCAGCGCATTTACCTGAAGGATCTGTCGCTGGAGCTGCCGAACGCGCCCCAGATCTTGCTGGAACAAGGCCAGCCCCAGGTGGACGTGCAGCTGAACCTGCACGCCGAGCCGGTGCAAGAAGGCCTGTACGAAGTGTCCGTGACGGCCACCGTGACCACCAAGGTCAATGACAAGACGCTGTTCCTGATCGAAGCCAAGCAAGCTGGTCTGTTCGAGATCCGCAATGTGCCGGAAGACCAGATGCAGCCAATCATCGCCATCGCCTGCCCGCAGATCGTCTACCCCTACCTGCGCGCCACCGTGGCCGACGTGATCAACCGCACCGGCTTCCCGCCCGTGCACCTGACCGAAGTCAACTTCCAGGCCATGTACGAAGCCCAGCTGCAGCAAGCTGCTGCCGCCGCCGGCAACGCCTGAGCGGATGGGCACCCGGCTCGCCATTCTGGGAGCGGGCGCGTGGGGCACGGCGCTGGCCATCAGCGCCTCGCGGCACCACCGCGAGGTGCTGCTGTGGGCCCGCGACGCCGCGCAGGTCGCCGACATGCAGGCGGCGCGCTGCAACACCCGCTACCTGCCCGACGCACCGTTTCCTGAAGCCCTGCGCCTGACCCACGACTTCGCCGAAGCCGTGGCGTACGCGCGCGGCCCCGAAGGGCTGGTCATCATCGGCACGCCGATGGCCGCGCTGGGTGGCATGCTGCAAAGCCTGCCTGACGATGCGGCCGCGCTGTGGCTGTGCAAGGGCTTTGAAAAAGGCAGTGGTCGCCTGGGCCACGAAATCGCCCAGGCGCTGCGCCCGCAGGCCCGCAACGGCGTGCTGTCCGGCCCCAGTTTTGCCCATGAGGTGGCGCTGGGCCAGCCGACCGCCCTGGTGGCGGCCAGCACCGACACCGCACTGGCCGAGCAGGCCGTGGTGGCGTTCCACTCCGACAGCCTGCGCGTTTACACCTCGACCGACCCGATCGGGGTGGAGGTGGGCGGCGCCGTCAAGAACGTGCTCGCCATTGCCACCGGCATCGCCGATGGCTTGAATCTGGGTCTGAATGCCCGCGCCGCGCTGATCACGCGTGGCCTGGCCGAGATGACCCGCCTGGGCGTGGCCTTGGGCGCGCGTGCCGACACCTTCATGGGACTATCGGGACTGGGCGATCTGGTGCTGACGGCCACGGGCAACCTGTCACGCAACCGCAGCGTGGGTTTGCAACTGGCCTCGGGCAAGAAACTCGCGCAGATCCTGCAGGACCTGGGTCACGTGGCCGAAGGGGTCTACAGCGCCGCCACGGTGCTGCAGCGTGCGCAAAGCCTGGGCGTGTCCATGCCCATCACCGAAGCGGTGGTGGCCGTGCTGGACGACCGTCTGAGCCCGGCGCAGGCCGTGGGCGCCTTGATGGGCCGTGAGGCCAAGGCCGAAGGCAGCGCGTTCTCAGTCTGAGCGTCTGTGAGTGCAACGCGGGCCAGCTCAGACGCTGCCCGCGTAGCCGTTTTGCCGCCAGGCTTCGAACACGGCCACGGCCACGGCATTGCTCAAGTTCAGGCTGCGCTGCTCCGGGCGCATCGGCAGGCGCACGCGTTGCGCCAGCGGGAAGCCATCGCGCAGCGCCGGATCGAGCCCGCGGGTTTCGCATCCGAACACAAACCAGTCACCGCTCTGCCAGGCCACCTCACCAAAAGGGCGGCTGCCGCGCGTGGTGAAGGCGAACATGCGGCTGTGGTCCGGCTGCATCGCATCCAGAAAGGCCTGCCAGCTGGCGTGGCGGCGCACCGGCGCGTACTCGTGATAGTCCAGCCCGGCACGCCGCAGCAGCTTGTCGTCCATCGAAAAACCCAGAGGCTCGATCAGGTGCAGCTCGCAGCCGGTGTTGGCCGCCAGGCGAATGACGTTGCCCGTGTTGGGCGGGATTTCGGGTTCGACGAGGACGATGCGGAACATGGCCCGCATTATCCCCGCACGTGCTGCGCGAAAGCGTCTGCCGGCATGGGGCGACCGAAGAGATAGCCCTGGTAGGACCGGCAGCCGTGCTGGTGCAGGAAGTCGCGCTGGGCCTCGGTCTCCACACCTTCGGCGATCACGGCCAGGCCCATGGCATCGGCCAGGGCGACGATGGTGCGGGCGATCGAGGCATCGTGCGGATCGGTCAGTACGTCGCGCACGAAGGACTGGTCGATCTTGAGCTGGTCGAGCGGCAGGCGCTTGAGGTAGGCCAGCGAGGAGTAGCCCGTTCCAAAGTCGTCGAGCGAGAAGCCCACGCCGTGGCCTTTCAAGGTGTCCATGCGCGCGACGACCGCCTCGACG
>JAGNPA010000233.1 GCA_017989885.1 Aquabacterium sp. | reverse complement strand
GGTCGACTGGCTGGTGCGCCTGACCAAGCTGGTCAATGCGCGCCAGATGTGCGTCATCTACGGTTTTGCCAACAGCCAGGTGCTGGAAGCCTTGCGCGCACGGGGCGTGATCCTGCGTCGCTCGCCGTTGGCACCCGATGAGTTGAGTCAGGCCCTGGTCGACACGGTGCGCGGCTGGCAGAGCGTGTCCGAGGCCCTGCTCACCCTGCCGGACCCCGCGCCTCCGCCGCGCTTTGACGCCCCGGGTCTGGTCAGCCTGGCCCAGTCCATGCCGCGCGTGGCCTGCGAGTGCCCGCAGCACCTGTCCGAGCTGGTGACCATGCTGGGGCAGTTCGAAGCCTACAGCGCCGACTGCGAAAGCCGCCAGCCCGCCGATGTCACGCTGCACGCCTACCTGTACCGGGTGGCTGGCCATGCGCGGGCCTTGATGGAAGAGGCGCTGGCGACCGTGGCCAAGGCCGAAGGGGTGGCCTTGCCGGTGCGTCGCCCGGCGCGCTGAAGGCGTCAGGGCACCGAGGGCGCCACCTCACCGGTGTCTTCCTCACCAAGGAAGCCGCCGCTCTGGTGCGCCCACAGGCGCGCGTACAGCCCGCCCTGGGCCAGCAGCTCGGCGTGCGTGCCCTGTTCGACGATGCGGCCCTGGTCCAGCACGATCAGGCGGTCCATCGCAGCGATGGTGGACAGGCGGTGGGCGATGGCCACCACGGTCTTGCCCTCCATCAGGCGGTACAGGCTGGCCTGGATGGCGGCCTCCACCTCGGAGTCGAGCGCGCTGGTGGCCTCGTCGAGCAGCAGGATGGGCGCGTCTTTGAGCATCACGCGGGCAATGGCAATGCGCTGGCGCTGCCCGCCTGACAGCTTCACGCCGCGCTCCCCGACGTGGGCGTCGTAGCCCGTGCGGCCCTTGGGGTCGCTCAGCACCTGGATGAAGTCGTGCGCCTCGGCACGGTGTGCAGCGTCGATCATCTCGGGGTCACCGGCATCGGGGCGGCCATAGAGGATGTTGTCGCGCACAGAGCGGTGCAGCAGCGAGGTGTCCTGCGTGACCATGCCGATCTGCGCGCGCAGGCTGTCCTGCGTCACGCGGGCAATGTCCTGGCCATCGACCCGGATCTGGCCGCTCTCCACATCGTGAAAGCGCAGCAGCAGGTTGACGATGGTGGACTTGCCCGCGCCCGAGCGCCCGACCAGGCCGATCTTCTCGCCGGCTCGGATGTGCAGGTTCAGGTGTTCGATCACCGGGCGCTCGCCGCCGTAGCTGAAGCTCACGTCGTCGAAGCGGATCTCGCCGTGCGGCACCTGCAGCGGCGCGGCATCGGGCGCGTCCACCACCTTGTGCGGGCGCGACAGGGTGTTGATGCCGTCTTGCACCGTGCCGATGTGCTCGAACAGCGAGGCCACTTCCCACATCATCCAGTGCGAGATGCCGTTCAGGCGCAGCGCCATGGCGGTGGCGGCGGCCACGGCCCCGATGCCGACCTGGCCTTGCGTCCACAGCCACAGGGCCACGCCGGCGGTCGACAGGATCAGCAACATGCTCAGCGTGTGGTTGACCACCTCGAAGCCGCTGACCAGGCGCATCTGGCCGTGCACGGTCTTCATGAACTCCTGCATGGCCGAGCGGGCGTAGCCGGCCTCGCGGTGCGTGTGCGAAAACAGCTTGACCGTGGCGATGTTGGTGTATGCATCGGTGATGCGGCCTGTCATCAGCGATCGGGCATCGGCCTGGGACTTGGCCATGCGGCTCAGGCGCGGCACGAAAAAGCTGACCGCGCTGCCGTACAGCACGATCCAGCCCAGAAACGGCAGCAGCAGCCAGGCATTGAAGCTGCCGACCACGGCCGTCATGGTGACGAAGTAGATGGTGGTGAAGACCAGGATGTCGCCGACGATGAAGCAGGTGTCGCGCACGGCCAGCGCCGTCTGCATGACCTTGGCGGCAATGCGGCCGGCGAACTCGTCCTGGTAGAAGTTCATGCTCTGACCCAGCATGAGGCGGTGGAAGTTCCAGCGCAGCCGCATGGGGAAGTTGCCCGCCAGAGCCTGGTGCTTGAGCATGGTTTGCACCAGCACCGCCAGGGGGCTGAGCAGCAGCACGCCGGCCAGCAGCAGCAACTTCTCGCGCGAGGTGGCCCAGAGCTGGTCGGGCGAGACCGCGCTGAGCCAGTCCACGATGCTGCCCAGCATGCTGAACAGCAGGGCCTCGAACGCGCCGATGGAGGCGGTCAGCAGCGTCATCCCCAGCAGGTAAGGGCGCATGCCCTGCGTGCCGGCCCACAGGAAGGCCCAGAAGCCTTTGGGCGGCGCTTTCGGGGGCTCGGCCGGGTACGGGTCGACCAGATTTTCAAACCAGCTCAGCACAACAAGGTCTCCGCCAGGGATCAAACCCTCTAGGGTAGCGCGAGCGGGCTCACCTGCGCTGACGCGGGGCCATCCAGGCGGCGTCAGTGCGAAGGCAGATCAGTAGCGCTCGGGCACGTACATGCTCGCCGGCACGGGCAGGCGGATGTAGTCTTCGCGGCGTTCACGTGGCGGCAACTGCACCGGTGAATGTTCGACCTCGTGGTAGTCGAACTGCGAGAGCAGGTGGTCGATGCAGTTCAGGCGCGAGCGCTTCTTGTCCACCGCTTGCACCACCCACCACGGCGCCTCGGGGATGTGGGTGCGATCGAGCATCACCTCCTTGGCGCGGGTGTAGTCCTCCCAGCGGCGGCGGCTTTCCAGGTCCATCGGACTGAGCTTCCATTGCTTGAGCGGGTCGTGGATGCGGCCCAGGAAGCGCGCTTCCTGCTCGTCGTCGGACACCGAGAACCAGTACTTGATGATGCGGATGCCGCTGCGCACCAGCATCTTCTCGAAATCGGGCACCGAGCGGAAGAACTCTTCGAGCTCGTCGTCGGAGCAAAAGCCCATGACGGCCTCGACGCCGGCGCGGTTGTACCAGCTGCGGTCGAACAGGACGATTTCACCGGCCGCCGGTAGGTGCGCCACATAGCGCTGGAAGTACCACTGCGTTTTCTCGCGGTTGTTGGGGGCGGGCAGGGCGGCCACGCGGCACACGCGCGGGTTCAGACGCTGGGTGATGCGCTTGATGGTGCCGCCCTTGCCGGCCGCATCGCGGCCCTCGAAGATGACGACGACGCGCTGGCCGGTGGCCACCACCCAGTCCTGCAGCTTGACCAGCTCGCCTTGCAGGCGAAACAGCTCGCGGAAGTAGAGGCGGCGCAGGTCGCGCGCCTCGGGGGACATGCCGATGGTGCCTTCCAGCAGGCGGTCATCGACCTCCATCTCCAGCTCTTCGTCATAGCTGTCGATGGCGTCATCTTGCAGGCGCCGCAGCATGTCGGCGTCCAGAACGGGTTTGGGGGTGTTGCTCATGCGTCAGATCAGAAAAGGGCAGCGGGACAGGGCGATTGCGCACCTTGCCACAAGCGTGTGTCAATCCAGTGATCATGCCAGGGGAATGCGCACCATGGCACGGCGCGCGGCGGGCGAACCTTCAACTGGGCGGTGAGTTGATGCACATCTGTGCACATAATTCAGGCTTGTCGCTTTTTCGGAAGACGCTGCGCGTCTGTTGAACCCCCATGTCTCAGATCGTTCGAATCATCAAGGCCACGGTGGCCTCGCTGGCACTGGCTTGCAGCACCATGATTGGCTTCACCTTGATGATGCCGTTTGCCCTGCTCAAGCTGGTGTTGCCTTTCAAGTCGGCGCGCCGTGTTTCTGATGCCGCGATCAACGCTATTGCCGAGAACTGGGTCGGGGTCAACCAGTGGTGGATGGACATGGTGGGCCACACCCGTTGGCACCTGTCGGGCCACGAGGGGCATCGTCGCCAAGGCTGGTATCTGGTCAGCAGCAACCACCAGAGCTGGGTGGACATCCTGGTGCTGCAGTACGTGTTCAACCGCCGCATCCCCCTGCTGAAATTTTTCATCAAGCAAGAGCTGATCTGGGTGCCGGTGATCGGCCTGTGCTGGTGGGCGCTCGACTTCCCGTTCATGAAGCGCAAGGGCGGCGGCAGCGCGCAAAAGGACCTGGAAACCGCGCGCAAGGCCTGCGAAAAGTTCCGCGTCATCCCGACCTCGGTGATCAGCTTCATGGAAGGCACGCGCTT
>JAGNPA010000232.1 GCA_017989885.1 Aquabacterium sp. | reverse complement strand
AGCATCACATAGTTCAGCTGCAGGCTGCCACCGGCGGGCACGGTGTTGCACGGTTCGGCACAGATCCAGCCGGCTTGGCCCAGCTCTGCCAGTTGCAGGCCCAGGTGGCGCGTCAGGCCGATCTCCAGGCGCTCGGCCCAGCGCACGCCCGGCCATTCCGCCAGGGTGGCAGCGCTGTCGCGAAAGCGGACCCGGTTGCTCTGCAGATACTCGGGGATCTGTACGCGCTGCAGGCGGATCTGCGGCGTGGCGCGGGCGGCGCTGGCGGCCGCCACCGAACTGGCGGGTGCGCTGGTCGGTGCGGCGGCTGAAGGGGGCGCATCCAGCGGCAAGGACAGCCAACGCCGCTCCTGCGGGGCGCTCGCACAGCCGACCAAAGCCACGCACAGCGCGACACACGCCACCTTGGGCAGGGCATCACGCCAAGCCGGTGAAACAGTTCGCATCGTCACCGCTTGTCTCCTCCAAAAATCAGGCTGTTGGGCTCACGCTCCACCTGGTCGGCAAACGAGCGCAGGCTTCGCGCCGCCTGCGACAGGTCGCTCACCGCACTGTTCACATCGGTGCGCAGCGGCGAGCCGGGCGCCGCCACCGCAGCCAGATCCTGCATGGCGCGGCGTGCGCCTTCGGCGGCCAGGCGGGTTTCCTGCAAGGTCTGTTGCAAAGCGGGCTGCATCTGCGTGACGGTGCCACGCGTGGTGTCCGTCAATTGCTGCAGGGACTGCAAGGTAAGGGTGGTTTGCGCCTGCACAGCCTTGAGGGCCTCGTCGGCGGTCACCAGCGTCTGGCGGGCTTGCACACCCGTGGCGTTGAGCTGCTGGCTGGTCTTGTCAATGGCGATCTGGCTGCTCTTGAGCGTGTCATTGAGCGTGCGCATGGTCTGACGCAGCTCGGCCACCATCTCACCCAGCGGCAAGTCCTGCACCTGATTGATCAGGGCGTCGAGCTTGTCCTGCATGGTCGGGATCTCGGGGATGGGGCTCTTGCCCCCGGCCAGCAAACGCCCCGGCAGATCGGGGCGGAAGTCCAGCTCAATGGCGGTCTGGCCCGTGACCACGCTTTGCAGGATCAGGCGGGCGCGCAAGCCACGTTTCACCAGTTCGGACAGGTCCAGGGTCTGCGTCTGCCCGCTGCCTGAGTCCATCTGCAACGACTCGGTGCCCAAGGTCAGGGTGACCGGGATGCGCGCCACCAGCGTCTGCTGGTTCACTTCGACCCCGATGCGCGTGACCTCGCCCATCTTCACGCCACGGAAGGTGACGGGCGCGCCAATGTAGAGACCCTTGACGCTGTCATCAAAGTAGATCACCGCCTGATGACGGGGCGTGAACCAGCCCGATTTGTTGAGCGTGAGCACGCCCGCCACCACCAGCACCAGGGCCAGCAGCACAAAGGCGCCCACCAGAAAAGCATGGCGTTTCATAGGGTGTCGATCTCCTGTCTGCGCATGAAGGCCTGCACCGTGGGGTGCATGACAGTGTCGCGCATCTGCGTGGGTTTGCCATGGGCAATCGGGCGTTTGAGGTCGGCATCCAGAAAGATGCCGTCGTCGGCGAGGGCGTAGATGCTGGGCAGCTCGTGCGTGACGATGACGATGGCCGCCTCCGTGCGCTCGCGGATGTCCAGAATCAGGCGGTCGAGCTTGACCGAGCTGATGGGGTCCAGACCGGCCGAGGGCTCGTCCAGAAACAGCAGGTGAGGGCGGGCCACGATGGCACGGGCCAGCCCCACGCGCTTTTTCATGCCGCCGCTCAGGTCGGCGGGCAGGCGGTCTCGCGCCTCGGCCATGCCCACCCATTCCAACGCCTCCAGGGCACGTGCCTCGTGCTGGTCTTTGGGCAGGGTGCCTTGCACCTGCAGGGGCAGCATCACGTTCTCGAGCACCGTCATGGAGGACCACAGCGCGGCGCTCTGGAACAGCACGCCGATGTCGGCCCGCAGTTGATTGCGCGTGGCCTCGTTGCTGGCCCAGTAGTCCTGCTCGCGGTACAGCACCTGCCCTGCGGCGGGCTCCAGCAGGCCGATCAGGCACTTGAGCAAGGTGCTCTTGCCGCAACCGCTGCCGCCCATCACCGCGTAGATGGTGCCCGGCTCGATGTCAAAGTCGATGCCCTCCTGGATCAGGGTGGGGCCGTATTGCAGCCGCAGGTCACGCACGCCGAGCAAGCTCATCTCAGATCCCCAGCGCGTCGGCGCACACGGCAAACACGGCATCGAGCGCGATCACGCCGACGATGCCTGCGACCACGGCGCGGGTGGTGGCCATCCCGACGCCGGCCGCATTGCGCGGCGCATACAGACCATGAAAGCAGGCCGCCAGTGACACCAGCAGGCCAAAGGCCATGCTTTTGAAAAAGCCCAGGCCCAGGTGGGTGTAGGTGAGGGCGGCCACGGTGCGGTCGAAGTAGGCGATGGGCGCCAGGTCCAGCAGCGACGAGCTCACGGCAAAGCCGCCGAGCAAACCGCCCACGCAGCCAAACAGATAGAGCAGCGGCATCATGAACAGCAGCGTCAACACCCGTGGTAGCACGAGGTAGTCGACCGCATTGAGACCCAGCACGCTCAGGGCATCGACCTCTTCATTGGCTTGCATGGTGGCCAGCTCGGCCGCGAAGGCCGCGCCGGTGCGCCCGCACATCACCACCGCAGTGATGACGGCAGCCATTTCGCGCGAGATGGCGATGGCCACCAGGTCGGCCACGAAGATGCCTGCGCCGAACTTGAGCAACTGCACCGCGCCTACAAAGGCGATGATGGCGCCCACCAGCACATTGACCACCAACACAATGAGCAGCGCCCGCGCACTGGCATCGGCCAGGATGCGCGCGAAGTCTTTCGAGCGGAACTGCCAGCCGCGAAGCGTGCCACGCCATACCGACAGCAGCGTGTCACCCAGCAGCGTGATGGCCTGTTGAACAGGGGTGAGCATGACCTCTTTATAGCGCCTCAAAAAGACATTGCAGCGCACCGTTGCTTTTTAATGCACACCCCGCGTTGGAATGCTGTGCTTCACAGGCTATACTAGCAGTCTAGTCGGGGCGTAGCGCAGCCTGGTAGCGCATCTGCTTTGGGAGCAGAGGGTCGTGAGTTCGAATCCCACCGCCCCGACCATTGAATCCAACGGGTCAGCATCGTGAAGATGCTGGCCCGTTTTGTTTGGTACGCCAGGATGTTTGCGGGTGCATCACCTCTACGGTCTGCTGGCGCACAAATCGGCCTCTGACGTGTCGCGTGTCGTTTGGCAGACGGCTTCAATGCGCTGCTTGACGGTGTCCACGATGCGTGGATCGCCGGCCGCTGACATCAAAAGCTTCATGCCCTGCGCAAAATCACGGGTGCTGCCGGCACCGGAAGCCAGCATGGTGCCCAGATCCATCTGAGCTGTGGTGTGACCCTGTGCTGCGGCCTTGCCAAACCACAGAGCGGCAGCGTCCCAGTCTCGTGGTGTGCCCACACCTCGCGCATGCAAGCTGGCGAGATTGTGTTGTGCCGAAGCGTAGCCCGCCTCTGCTGCCTGGCGATACCAACTCATTGCTCGTGGAATGTCTGCCGGCAAATCACTTCGCCCCTCTGCCAGGATGCTGCCGGCATTGAAGGCCGCCACCACATCGCCAGCAACAGCAGCTTTTTCAAACAGGGCGATGGCCTTGCCCGTGTCACGTGGAACGCCTGTGCCCGATTCGTAGAAGTTGGCCAGATTGAACTGCGCTGCGACCACACCCTGATCGGCGGCTTTCTCAAACCACCTGGCAGCAGCCGTCGGGTTGGAGCGCCCTCCCAATCCTTCCGCGAAGAGGCCGGCCAGGTTGTTCTGTGCTTTGGCATCTCCCTGCAGCGCGGCGATGAACAGCAGGGGCCTGGCCAGACCATAAAGTGATCGAGCCCGAGCCTTGTCGCCCAGGTCGCCACTGTGAGTGATCAACGTGACGGTGGCGGTGACGCCGAGCACCGCGGCGATCAAAACCTTGGTGACGTTCATGCGCTTGGGCTCCGACTCACACGGGGGCACATCCTTTTGCCGAGGTCCGTGAACATGCGGCTGTGCTCACTCAGCTCGAAAACACGAACTGGCCCTTGACCTTCTTGGGCGAGATGAACGCAAAGTCCGGGAACAGCTTGCTGCGCACATACCAGGTGAAGGCAATGAGTCCCGCACCCAAGGTCAGGCCGACCAG
>JAGNPA010000231.1 GCA_017989885.1 Aquabacterium sp. | reverse complement strand
CTGCTGCCCTTGCCTTGACAAACGCGCCACCGGCCTCCGGCATCAGGGCCGCCAGGCCGCCAGGAAGGCCTCCAGATCGGCCACATTCAAGGGCCGACTGAACAGATAGCCCTGGTAGGCATGGCAACCTTGCGCGCCCAGGAACGCCGACTGCGCCTCGGTTTCCACCCCCTCGGCGATCACCCTCAAGCCCAGGCTCTCGGCCAGCACGATGACGGTGCGCGCGATCGCGGCATCGTTCGGGTCGTCCAGGATGTCCCGCACAAAACCCTGGTCGATCTTGAGCTGGTCCAGCGGCAGGCGCTTGAGGTAGGCCAGCGAGGAGTAGCCCGTCCCGAAGTCGTCGAGCGAGAAGCACACGCCTCGGGCCTTGAGCGCGTCCATCTTGCGGATCACGCTTTCCACATCGGTCACCAGCGAGCTTTCGGTCAGCTCCAGCTCCAGGCGGGCCGGGTCGGCCCCCGTGCGATCGAGGATCTCGCACACATCGGCCACAAAACGCTCCTGGCGGAACTGTCGCGCACTCACGTTGACGGCGATGCTCAAGCCCGCCTTGGCCGGGTCGGCCGCCCACTGCGCCAGTTGCACGCAGGCGGTCTCGATCACCCAGCGCCCCAGCGGCACGATCAGGCCGTTCTCTTCCGCCACCGGGATGAAATCGGCCGGTGAAACCATGCCCCGCTCGGGATGGCGCCAGCGCACCAGGGCCTCCACGCCGATGATCCGTCTGTCGGCCGAGACCTGTGGCTGGTACTGCAAGAAGAACTGCCCCTTTTCCAGGGCCGACCACAGACCCGCGTCCAGCTCGGCGCGCGCGTGGATGTCGGCCTGCATCTGCGGATCGAAAAAGCACAGGTGGTTGCGCCCCGCCAGCTTGGCCTGTGCCATGGCCAGATCGGCGCGCTTCAAGGGCTCGTCCACGCTCTCTGCAGGGTTCTCGCCAAACAGCGTGATCCCGATGCTGGCCGAGCCACGGTGCTCGGAGCTGCCCAGCTGGAAGGTGCGGTGCAAGGCCTGCAGGATCTTCGTGCCCACGATTTCCGCATGGCGCGCGGCCTCCATGTCGTCCTCGCTCAGCGCCTCCAGCATCACCACGAACTCGTCGCTGCCCAGCCGGGCCACGGTGTCCTCCTCGCGCACACAGTTTTGCAAGATGCGCGAGACCTGCTCCAGCAGCATGTCACCCTCGTGGTGCCCCGCCGTGTCGTTGACCGACTTGAAGTTATCGAGGTCGACCACCAGCAGCGCGCCCTTGCCCTTGTGGAGGGCACACGAACGCACCGCGTGCTCCAGACGCTCCAGCAGCAGACGTCGGTTGGGCAGCTGGGTCAGGGGGTCGAAGAAGGCGAGCTTGCGCACCTGCTCTTCGGACGACTTGTTCGACGTGATGTCGATGAAGGTGGACACATAGTGCGTGACGCGGCCGTGCTCGTCCTTGACGGCCCCGATGGAGAGCGCCTGCGGGTAGATCTCGCCGCTCTTGCGCCGGTTCCAGATCTCACCCTGCCAGGAGCCGCGCTCGTTCAGATCGGACCACATCAGCGCATAAAACGCCGCATCGTGACGGCCCGAGCTGAGCATGTGAGGCGTCTGCCCGATGACCTCGTCGGCCGCATAGCCGGTGACGTCGGTGAACGCCGCGTTGACGCGCACGATGCACTGCTGGGCATCGGTGATCAGCATGGCCACCTGGGAGTTGAAGGCCGTGGCCGCGATGCGCAGGTTCTCGTCCGCCTGCTTGCGCTCGGTGATGTCGCGGGCAGAACCGAAAATCACCGGCTGACCATCGAGATCCAGCGAGAACGCCGTGATCTCGACCGCACGCTGGCTGCCATCGCTGCGGCGATGCGTGGTCTCGAACGTGGTCACCTCGCGCGAGGCGTGGACGCGTTCGATCAGCGCCCGGATCTCTGCCTCGGACAGCGCCACATCCCACTGCGCCACGTTCATGCCAATGGCCTCGCTGCGAGGCAAACCCAGCATGCGACAGAAGGCATCACTGGCCTCGATCACCCGCCCCTGCCGGTCGATGATGTGGATGCCGTCGCTGGCGTTCTGCAACAGGATCTGGCTGCGGCGGTGGGCCCGTTCGTTGGCACGGATCAGCCGCCACAGCAACCAGGCGGTGCACACGGTCACCAGCAGGAACAGGCCTGAGAGGATGGCGGCCTTGCGCACGTCGGCGCGCCACTGCGCCAGGTAGTCCTCCTCGCCCATGCCCACCACCACGAAGGCCGGCATCAGGGCCAGCTTGCGATAGGCATTGGTGCGGTTCACGCCATCGGCCGTGCGTGCGCTGTAGAAGGTGGCGTGCGACTGCCCCGAAGCGAGCAGGTCGGCCAGCTCCTGCGAGCCGCCCTGGCTCCCCACCCGTCCAGCGGGCGCATCCAGGCTGGGCGCGCGTGCGATCAAGGTCATGTCCGTGTCCCGCATCAGCGCGATGCCGCGCGGCCCCATCTGCAGGCCCGCCAGCAGTTGCTGAAAATGCTGGACCGGCACAGCCGCGGTGACCACGCCCGCAAAACGGCCATCGGGATGGTTGTAGCGACGGGAAAAGACCGTGATCCAGGTGCCGGAAATGCGTCCGTACAACAGCTTGCTCGCCAGCGTGCGGCCATCGTCGTGGGCCCGGTGCGCGACGAAAAAATCGCGGTCGCCGTAGTTCACGCGGATACCGGGGGTCACGCCATGCCCCAGCAAGACATTGCCCCGCTCATCGGAGACACGCAACTCCGCGATCTGCGCCAGCCAGCTTTCATGGAAGCTCACCTGCGCCACCACCTCCGCATCGTCCAGCGGCGTCCGATCGCGCAAGGAAAGCTCCAGGTGCAACTGCACCTCACGCAGGGACTGGTCGATCCCTCGGATCGAGGACGACACACTCTGGTCCAGCAGCCGGGCCAGGTTGTCGACCGTGGTGCGCACCTCGGCCTCCTTGCGCAGCTTGGCCTCCCCCAGGGCCACTGTGAGCAGCCCGACGAGGAACAGGTTCAAGGCCACGACCGTCGCCACCAGGGCCAGGAAAATGGTCTTTCTTCTCTGTTGCATGACGGCGGTGGGAGGCGAGGTCGGTACGGGGTGTCATTCTGCCTTGGACTGGCGCACATCGCGCCCGACTGCTTTCCCTGAAAGCGCGAGGTGGTTACGATGTCTTGCCCCGACAATCGGGCCTTGGCTTTTTTGCACCCACACACCCATGAAAACGTACGACATCGAAATTCAGCGCCTGAAATCAGCCCGGCACCACAAAGGCCTGATCGAACTGGGCGTGGAGGTGTTGGTGCAGCCTCGCGCGGCGCGTGACGAGAGCAGCGTCATCAGTTGCCTGTCGCTGGAAGTGGACGATGCGCGCACCCTGATGATCCTGCTCAAGCAGCAGATCGCCGAGCTGGACAAGCTGCAACCACGCAGCCGGCGATCAGGGCGCTGCTGATCTGGCGGCCGCCAGGCAGGCCTGCACACCCAGGGCCGCAGCGTCGACCGCGCCGGCCAGGTAGCCCGGGAACGGCTGCGACCATTCGCTGCCGATGCCGGTCAGGCAACCCTGCCAAGGCCCGTGGTCGGCGCACCGAGGCGGCGCCTCGCCGTGCTGCCCCCCGCTGTCCTGATCAGCGGCCGTGGCGGTCAGAGCGTCCTGCGCCCAGTCCTTCAGCGCGTCCGCGACGGGCGTGGCAGCGCGCTCACCAAACAGCCGTCCGAGTTGTGCGCGGCAATGTGCACGCAGCTCGGCTTCGGTGACCGTACGCCGCACCCGTGCGGGCACACCCACAAATCCGAACAGCGCCGCATGCCCGCCGGGCATCGAGACGTCGTGGATCTCGGCCATCGGCCCCAATGCGCTTCGCGCCGAGCCGGACAGGCCCTGGTCACGCCAGAACGGCGCGTCATACATGGCGACGTACTTCGCGTGCGGTGCCATCCAGGTGGGCGTGGCACGCCAGCGGCTGGCCAGCTTGCTCGGTAGCGGCGGCTCGAAGGTGATGCGGTCCTCGGCCAGGCGAGGTGGCAGCGCCAGCAGCACCTGGTCGACACGCCAGGTCGTGAGCGCCCCCGACGCGTCCTCGCTGTGCAGCTCGATGTGGGATCCGACCTGGCACAGGCGCCGCACCGTCTGTCCGGTGCGCAGCTGGGTGTGGTCGAGCCGACCACGGATCGCCGCGATCAGCGCACCCGTGCCACCG
>JAGNPA010000019.1 GCA_017989885.1 Aquabacterium sp. | reverse complement strand
GGGCAACTTCATCAGCAAGGCACCGGTGTCATCCACCTCGGTCTCCTGCTGGGGATGCCAGGCTTCTTGCGACACCCATGGCGCCGCCTCGGCCGTGAAGCGCAAGTGTGCCCAACTCACCTTGTTGTCGGCAAAGATGCCGTAGCCCCCGTCCATCTCCTCTTCCACACGCTTGAGGGACAGGTTGCGAGCCTTGCGCTCCAGGGGCTGCGCGTCTTCGACGGCGTCCAGCGCAAAGCGGCGCAGGGCCTCGCTCTCGTGGCACCACGCGTCGAGGTACCAGGTGTTGCGGTAATGGATCAGGCGCTGCGGCGACACCTCGCGCACCGAACGCGCCTTGCGTGAACGCGTGAAGTACTGCAGTTGCACACGGCGACGCTGCAACAGCGCCGCGCAGATCACCTCAAAGCACTGAGAGCCCACGGCGCGCCGCGCCGAGCCCACGATGCGAACCCGGCGCATCAACTCGGTCGCATCCACTTCGGCGCTGCCGAGCAACTGGTGCACCCGATCCAGCAAAGGACCCATGTGGCGGCTCAGCGTGCCCTCCGGGTCCAGATCCGACAGCAAGTGGTGCGCCATCAGCAGCGCATACAGCTCCTTCTGGTCGAACCACAAACCCGGCAGCTCATGCTTGTCGCCTGTGTGTCCCTCATCGGCAAAACGGTAGACGTTCTCGGCACGGTCGTACACGATGGGCGCCCCCATGCGGTCCCGCAGGAACTGCAGATCGCGCTTGAGCGTCGCACGCGACACCTCCAGCTCTGCGAGCATCTCCTCGAAGCTCACCTGGCCGCGGTGGCGGATCATCAACTCGATCTTGTAGAACCGTTCGGTCTTGCTGCCCATGATGTGTCTTGTTGATACGTGAAGGGAAGGCGTATCGGAAGACTTTAACAGGGGCACCCCGGCATCAAGCTCAGGGTCAGCCGGAATGCACCCCAAAGGAGGATGCGCCATATGCAAAAAAGCCGCGAGGCGCATGGCCAAGCGGCTTTCTTGTCGATACGGGTGGTGCCGGCTGTCGGATTCGAACTGACGACCTACCGCTTACAAGGCGGTTGCTCTACCAACTGAGCTAAGCCGGCACTGCCTCACATTCTACACAGCTTCTTCACTTGATTCTGCGCAGTGTCGGGCGGCCGCCACCAGACGGCGGGGGCTCGGGGCTGTCATCGCTGCTACCCCCTGCGGATGCAGGTCGCGATTCCGACTCCACCGACTTCAAGACGGTCTTTTCCTTGGCAGGCTTCGGGGCACGTGCAAGGTGCAACCCCACCGAACGCTCCTCAGCCGAGGCCTTGTCCGCAACGCCGGACTCAGCCGCTGCGGCAGCCGGCTCATCCTCGGTCGCCGAAGTCGGTGCATCCACCCCCTCGCCGCCCAAAGAGGTCGGCACCGGGAAGGCCATGCCCTGCCCGTTTTCACGTGCGTAAATCGCCACCACATGATCGACCGGCACGACGATGTCGCGCACCCGGCCACCGAAGCGCGCCTTGAACTCCACAAACTCGTTGCCCAGCACCAACTGGCTGGTCGCCTCAAAGCTCACGTTCAGAACAATCTCGTTGTTCTTGACGTACTCCTGAGGCACCTGCACCGAACGGTCGACGTACACCGCCACGTAAGGCGTGAACCCGTTGTCGGTGCACCAGTCATGCAAGGCGCGGATCAGGTAAGGACGGGTGGACGTCCCTTGTGCTTCTTGTTCTGTGGACATGCTCATGGGGTCGGTTGTCGATCACGCAGCACGATCACTTGCGCATCACCTTTTCAGACGGCGTCAGCGCCTCGATGTAGGCCGGGCGCGAGAAGATGCGTTCAGCATACTTCAACAGCGGCAAGGCATTTTTCGACAGCTCGATGCCGTAGTAATCCAGGCGCCACAGCAGCGGGGCAATCGCCACGTCGAGCATCGAGAAATCGTCGCCCAGCATGTACTTGTTCTTCAGGAAGATCGGCGCCAGCTGCGTCAGGCGATCGCGGATCTGCGAACGGGCCTTCTCCAGCTGCTTGTCGGTCCCCTTCACGCCGCCACGGCCTTCGAGCAGGTTCACGTGCGAGAACAGCTCCTTCTCGAAGTTGAGCAGGAACAGGCGCACGCGGGCACGGGCCACCGGATCGCCAGGCATCAACTGGGGATGCGGGAAGCGCTCGTCGATGTACTCGTTGATGATGTGCGATTCGTACAGGATGAGGTCGCGCTCAACGAGGATGGGCACCTCGTTGTACGGGTTCATCAGGGCAATGTCTTCGGGCTTGGCAAAGACGTCCACGTCACGGATTTCGAAATCCATGCCCTTTTCGAACAGCACAAAACGGCAACGATGCGAGTAAGGGCAGGTCGTCCCGGAATAAAGCACCATCATGGGGGTGGGTCTCCTAAATATCTCAAAACAACGAAGCGCAGTGGTCGCTGAGAGCAGACCACTGCGCCACCACAGCACTCACCGATCACTCAGTGAATGCGTCAGGATCACTTCACGTCTTTCCAGAACGCGGCATTCAGACGCCAGGCGATCACGAAGAAGATCGCCAGGAAAATCAGGACACCCACGCCGATGCGGGTACGCTGCTGCTGAGCCGGCTCGCCCATCCATTGCATGTAGGCAACCAGATCGGCGATCGCGCTGTCGTACTCTTGCGGCGACATCGTACCCGGCGTCAACTGCTCGAAGCCTTCAAATTCATGCGTCTTCTTGGTCGGATCATGCGGGTCGACCACATCGACGAACTTGGCGGCGCGCTGACCTTGCAATTCCCACAAAGCGTGCGGCATGCCCACGTTGGGGAAAGTCAGGTTGTTCCAGCCGGTCGGACGGGTGTCGTCACGGTAGAACGTACGCAGGTAGGTGTACAGGTAGTCCGCACCCGAGCCGGAGCCACTGGCACGCGAACGGGCCACCAAGGTCAGATCGGGTGGCAAAGCACCGAACCACGCCTTGGCGTCCTTGGCGTCCAGAGACACCTTCATCACTTCACCCACTTTGTCGGTGGGGAACAGCAGGTTGTCCTTGATCTGCTGTTCGGTCAGACCGATGTCCGTCAGGCGATTGAAGCGCATGAAGGCAGCGGAGTGACAGTTCAGGCAGTAGTTGACGAACAGCTTGGCGCCGTTCTGCAGAGCAGCCAGGTCAGAGACACGTTCCTTGGGGAACTTGTCCAGCACCAGGGCGCCACCGGCAGCCTGCGCACCCGTCACCAGGGCAAAGGCGGCCAACAGGGAAGCAAGAATCTTTTTCATGTCTGTTTTTCCTGCAGCGATCAGTGGGGCTTGAAGGTGACGCGATCGGGCACGGGCTTGAACGTACCCAACTGGCTCCACCACGGCATCAGCACAAAGAAGCCGAAGTAGATCAGCGTGCCGACTTGCGAGACCATCTCGCCCGTGGGCGAAGGCGGTTGCACGCCCAGGTAACCCAGAATCACGAAGTTGATCACGAACACGCCGTACACCAGCTTGTGCCAGCTCGGACGGTAGCGGATCGACTTGACCGGGCTCTTGTCCAACCAGGGCAGACCCACCAGGATCACCACGGCGCCACCCATCACGGCCACGCCCCAGAACTTCGCTTCGAAGGTCTTGAGCAGCGCGATCACGACGGCGGCGATGACCACACCCACCACCTTGGACTTGCCCTGACCCTTGATCAGGTTCAGCACGGCACCCAGCGCGATGATGATGGCCAGCACGTTGACCATCAGGTCGGTCGTGGCGCGCAGCATCGAGTAGAACGGGGTGAAGTACCAGACCGGCGCGATGTGCGCAGGTGTCTGGAACGGGTCGGCCGGGATGAAGTTCGGGCGTTCCAGGAAGTAACCACCCATCTCAGGCGCGAAGAAGATCACGGCCGTGAAGACGATCAGGAAGCCCACCACGCCCAGCAGGTCGTGCACCGAGTAGTAAGGGTGGAAGGGGATGCCATCGAGCGGCTTGCCCTTGGCGTCCTTGGGGCCTTGCTTGATCTCGACACCGTCCGGGTTGTTCGAGCCCACTTCGTGCAGCGCGATGATGTGTGCGACCACCAGGCCCAGCAGGACCAGGGGCACGGCGATCACGTGCAGCGAGAAGAAGCGGTTCAGTGTGGCGTCACCGACCACGAAGTCACCGCGGATCAGGATGGCCAGGTCAGGACCGATGAAGGGCACGGCGGCGAACAGGTTGATGATCACCTGAGCGCCCCAGAAGGACATCTGACCCCAAGGCAGCAGGTAGCCCATGAAGGCTTCGGCCATCAGTGCCAGGAAAATCAGGCAACCGAAGATCCAGACCAGCTCGCGTGGCGTACGGTAGGAACCGTAGATCAGGCCGCGGTACATGTGCAGGTACACCACGACGAAGAACGCCGAGGCACCCGTGGAGTGCATGTAGCGGATCAGCCAGCCCCAGGGCACATCGCGCATGATGTACTCGACCGACGCAAACGCCAGGTTGGCGTCCGGCTTGTAGTTCATGACCAGGAAGATCCCGGTCACGATCTGGATCACCAGCACCAGCAGGGCCAGCGAGCCGAAGAAATACCAGAAGTTGAAATTCTTCGGTGCGTAGTATTCGCCGACGTGTTCGTTCCAGAGCTTGGTGGCCGGAAACCGGTTGTCCACCCAGGTCATGAACTTCTCGCCGTTCGAGGCACCCGCGGGCGCCTGCTTCATTTCAGCCATGTGCGTGTCTCCTGTCAGGCCTTCTTGTCTTCACCAATCAGCAGCTTGGTGTCGGACAAGTACATGTGGGGCGGAATCTCCAGATTGTCCGGAGCCGGCTTGTTCTTGAACACGCGACCTGCCAGGTCAAAGGTCGAACCGTGGCAAGGGCACAGGAACCCGCCCGGCCAGTCGTCAGGCAGGGAAGCCTGCGGGCCAGACTGGAACTTGGACGAAGGCGAGCAACCCAGGTGGGTACAGATGCCAACCGCCACCAGCACGTCGTCCTTGATGGAGCGTTGGGTGTTGCGGCAGTACTCGGGCGTCAGCTCGGCAGGCTTGCGCTCGGAATCGGGGTCGGCCAGTTGCGGATCGATGCTCTTGAGCGCAGCGACCTGCTCGGGCGTGCGCTTGAGGATCCACACGGGCTTGCCGCGCCATTCAACCGTCATCATCTCGCCCGGCTTGAGGGCGCTGATGTCCGCCTCAACGGCAGCACCGGCGGCTTTCGCGCGCTCGGAGGGTTGGAAGGTCGAAACGAAGGGGATGGCGGTGGCCACGCCGCCCACGCCACCGGCGGCGCAGGCCATGGTCACCCAGGTCCGACGGCTTTGGTCCACTGGCTGATTGCTCATGGGTATCCTTAGGGACTGATAGGACGATGACAGAGATATGGGGTCAACCGCATATTCTAACGGAGGTCAAAGGCGCATCCCGGTCGATTCTCAGCAGCTTGCTCAAGCGTTGCCCGCCCGATCCTGCTACATTTTTGCAACATCCCCAGGTGACACTGGCGCCGTGTCGTCGATTTCCGGGCCTCTCCCGCTTCGTTGACGACAATTCACCACATCGCGGCAGCACACCGCCGTCCTTCCACACAAGACAGGAGCCACACATGGGTTTTTTCACTGAGTTCAAAGAGTTTGCCGTCAAGGGCAATGTGATGGATCTGGCCGTTGGCGTCATCATCGGCGCAGCGTTTGGCAAGATCGTCGACTCCATCGTCAATGACCTCATCATGCCGCTGGTCGGCAAGGTCGTCGGTGGGCTGGATTTCAGCAATTACTACATCGCGCTGGCGGGACAGGACCCCACCCTGCCCCTGCTCGAAGCCAAAAAGATCGGTGCCGTGTTCGCTTACGGCAACTTCCTGACCGTCGCGCTCAACTTCGTGATCCTGGCCTTCATCATTTTCCTGATGATCAAGCAGATCAACCGACTGAAGAAAGAAGCCCCAGCAGCCGCCCCCGCCGCCACGCCCGAAGATGTTGTTTTGCTTCGTGAAATTCGTGACAGTTTGAAAAAGTAAGCGACTCATGCAGATCTGCACGGTCACGGCGCCTTGCCGCGTGCAGGTCGCCCTCTGTTTCGGGACAGAATCGGGCATCTGACTCTGAACAGATGGACCGCATGACTTCTGATTGGATTGCTTCGTGACCGACCCACGCCTTGACGCCGTGCTGCAACCCGCTCTCGGACGCATCCGAGGCGTCGTCTCGGGCGTACTGGATCAGGCCGTTGTGCAACTGGCTGCCCAGGCGGCGGGCAGCACCAGCAATCTGCAAAGACAACTGCTCATGACCGCCGACCGCGAGTTGCGACTCAAGGCCGGTCGGCTCAAGCCGTGTTTCGAGCGTGAGCTCAATGCGCTGGTGGACGGATGCCTGCAGAGCAACCCGGACACCAGCCCCAACAGCCTGGCCAACACGGACTGGACCTCCCTGTCCCTGGTGGACAACGCCCAGGTCGAGCGCGACGTGCAGGCAGACCGCCTCGCCTTGGCGGTCACACACGCGTGCGAGCGCCCTCTGGAAGCCGTGGGCAGCTACATCGCGGGCCTGCTCGACGACGCCAACCCGGAGCGCAACCCCTTGCGCCCCAAGCTGATCACCAAAGCCTTGCTAGACAGCCTGATTCAGGTCGGCATCCCCGAGGATGTGACCCAGGCCATCGCTGCGCAGTTGCCCCCCTTGCTGGGCACGGCGCTGGCCACGTGCTACGAACAGATTGCCAACGACATGCGAGGCGCCGGCCTGCAGGCGCAGGGCATGGCCGTGCAGAAAGCACGCAACTCTGGCGCCATGCCTTTGGGCGCCGATGCCCGACGCGCCGAGCCAGCCCCCCTGGCCGCAGAACCGATCACCACGCGCCCCTCTGCCCTGCATGCGCGGGCGGCACATGCCCTGGGCGAGATGTTCGGTGTCACCATGCCAGACCCCGGCTTCTCGGGCGACGAAGGCGGCAGTGCGGGTGGTGGCGGTGTTGGCGGCGGTGGCAGAGGGCTGTCCTCCGGAGCACCCATCAGTGTCGATTTCCAGAATCTGCTCAGGCAGATCAGCCGTCAAGCGGGCGAAATCGGCAAAGAGGCGATGGCCGCGGCCGGTCTGGGTGGCGCTGGCGCCCATCACGACGCCGGCCTGCACGTGCCCGGCTTTGCCGGCCCGCTGATGGCCATCAACCAGATCCGCGCCAACCGCGAGGAACTGGTGCGTGCCAGTGGCGGGGCCGCGCTGGACAAGATGGTCATCGACATCGTCGCCGCCTTGTTCGATCAGGTGCTGTCCGACCCCAAGGTGGCGCCAGAAATGGCGCGCCAGATCGCCCGCCTGCAGATGCCCGTGCTGCGCGTGGCCCTGGGCGACATGAACTTCTTCAATTCACGCAAGCACCCCGTGCGGCGCTTCGTGAACCGAATTGCCTCGCTTTCCGCGGCGTTTGACGACTACACCCAGGGGCCTGGGGCCGATTGCCTGGCGCGCATCACCAGCCTGGTCAATGACATCGTTGACGGCGACTTCGATCGCATGGATCTCTACGAGACCAAGCTGCGCGAACTCGAAACCTTCATCGAAGCCGAGACGGCGCAGGACGCCGCCGACAGCGCCGACATCGCCGCCCTGCTCAGCACCAAGGAAGCCGACCTGCGCGTGCAGCAGCGCTACATGCAGATGCTGCAGCGCGAGCTGCTCGATGTCGAGTTGCCCGACTTCCTGCGAGATTTCCTGGCCCAGGTCTGGAGCCGAGTGCAGGTGGTGGCGGCCACCCGCGACGGCGTCGATTCGGCCCTGGCTCAGCGCATGAAGGCCGCTGGCCGCGAACTGGCCCTGAGCGTTCAACCCAAGGGGCACCCCAAGCTGCGGCAGGCCTTCCTGCTCAAGCTGCCGTCCTTGATGAAGGACGTCAACGAAGGCCTGGCCCTGATCCAGCACCCGGAAGCAGCCAAGCAGGCGTTTTTTGCCGAGTTGCTGCCCGCCCATGCGGCCTGCCTGAAAGCCGCCCCCACGCACGACCTGACGCAGCGGCTGTTGGAGCAACGCCTCAAGCAGGTCGAGAGCCTCGCCATCCCGACGCGGGAAGAAACCGCCGGCGACTCGATGCCCACGCCGCTGGACAGCCTGCACACCGACCACAGCCTGATGAGCACCTCGGCCTTCACCGCCGAGGAAATCAAGCAATCGGGTTTCATCCCCGAGGCGGCGCTGAACGGTGGCAGCCTGGACATCAACCTCGATCTGGGCGCCCCGGACATCGACATCGACCCCACCCTGGGCGACCTCGACATCAACCTCGACACCCCACCGCCGCCCGCAGCCGGGCTGCAGTTGGTGCACCACATCCAGAAGGGCACGCCGTACTACATGGTCATGCAAGGCAAGTGGCAGAAGGTGCGCCTGACCTGGATCAGCGAGGGGCGGACCTTCTTCATCTTCAATGCCGGCCACCTGCACAAGCAGACCATTTCACTGACCGGTCGGACCCTGGCCCGCATGTGCGAAACCGGCCGCTTCAAGGCGTTCGAGCAGGCCGAGCTGATCGAGCGGGCGACCGTGCGGGCCCGCAAGCAGCTGGCCGCCTTGAGCGCCAGCACACAGCACTGACGCCTGCTCGGCCTGCGGCGTTCAGCGACGACGCCCGGCCACCAGCGCCCGCGCCATTTGGGCGGCCGCAGCCAGGCTGGCCGGGTCAGCCTGTCCGGTGCCAGCCAGATCAAAGGCCGTGCCGTGATCCGGACTGGTGCGCACGAACGGCAAGCCCAGCGTCACATTGACCCCTTGATCCAAGCCGAGGTACTTGACCGGGATCAGGCCCTGGTCGTGGTACATCGCCACCACCACGTCGAACTCCCCCGGGTGGGCGGGAGGCGCGTGGCGGGCGCGCATGAACACGGTATCGGGTGCGATCGGACCGATCGCGTTGATACCCTCCGATCGCGCCGCCTCGATGGCCGGGCCGATGATGCGCAGCTCTTCGTCGCCAAACAGGCCACCCTCCCCGGCGTGCGGATTGAGACCGGCCACCGCGATGCGCGGCTGGTTCTGCCCCCACAGCGCGGCACTGCGGTGGGTGATGCGCAAGGTTTCGAGCACGCTGTCGAACGTCACCTGCTCAATGGCCTGGCGCAGCGACACGTGGATGGTCACCAGCACCGTCTTGAGCTGGTCGTTGGCCAGCATCATGCGCACGGGCGCCGGGGGCTGCCCGGGTGGACTGCCTTCAGCTTGCAGCAATTCCGTGTGCCCGGGATAAGGCTCTCCTGCCAGCGCCAGCGCCTCCTTGTGCAGAGGCGCGGTCACGATGCCGGCGACCGCGCCCGTCTGTGCCAAACGCACGGCTTCGCGGATGCACGCTGCCGCCGCCCGGCCGGCGCGCACATCAACCTGCCCCAAGGGCGCGTCCAGCAGATCCTCAGGCAAGCCTGGGGGCGCCCAGACCCCCATCTCGTCTGGTGCCAAGGTGGAAACCTCGCCCAGATCCGCGAGCTCACGCACACGCGGGCGTTGCCCAGCTGGCATCCAGTTGACGGCCCGCGCCATCACCTTGGGGCACCCGACCACCACGGCCTCACGCCCACCAGGCCACCACTGGGCGATGATCTCCGGGCCAATGCCGCAGGCATCGCCCATCGTGACGGCCAGGAGATCTGCGAGAGCGTGTGGAGCAGGGGTCACCAGAAATTTCCTTCAAGCGTTACTTGACATCAACATATTGTGACCTCAGCTATAGGGACAAGGCTGGCATGGCTTGCCGATTGCTACACTCCCACCATGATGTGGCTTGATGAGATTCGCTGGGATGACAACGGTCTGGTGCCGGTCATTGCCCAGGAGGACAGCACCGGTGATGTGCTGATGTTTGCCTGGATGAACCGGGAGGCACTGGCGTTGACGGCCGAAAAAGGCGAAGCGGTGTACTGGAGTCGCTCGCGCAAGCGCCTGTGGCACAAGGGCGAGGAGTCGGGCCACATTCAGAAAGTGCACGCCATACGCCTCGATTGTGACAACGATGTGGTGCTGTTGCGCGTGACGCAAATCGGTCACGAACCGGGCATCGCCTGTCATACGGGGCGTCACAGTTGTTTCTTTCAAAAGTATGAGAATGGCGCGTGGGTTGCTGTCGACCCGGTTCTCAAAGACCCTGAACACATCTACAAATGAGCGATTCCCTGGACACCCTGGACGTGTTGAGCCGCCTGGCCAGCGTCATCGAGTCACGCAAAGGTGGTGACCCCGACGCAAGCTATGTGGCCCGGCTGTTCCACAAGGGCACCGACACCGTCCTCAAGAAGGTCGGCGAGGAAGCCACCGAAACGGTGATGGCCGGCAAGGACATGGCGGCCGACCCCAGCGAGGGCCATCGCAAGGCCCTGGTGGGAGAGTTTGCCGATTTGTGGTTTCATTCGATGGTGGCCATGGCCCACTTGGGTGTGAGCCCACGGGATGTGGTGGGAGAGTTGGCACGCCGTGAAGGCCTGTCGGGTCTGGAAGAGTTCGCCGCACGCAGCAAGCCAGCAGCAGGCCCGCAAGGCGCCTGAATCACGTTTCATTGTGGGGACACACCCCTTTATCGGAGTACATCATGGGTTCTTTCAGCATCTGGCACTGGTTGATCGTGCTGGCCATCGTCGTTCTGGTGTTCGGCACCAAGAAACTCAAGAACATCGGCGGCGACCTCGGGTCGGCCGTCAAGGGTTTCAAGGATGGCATGCGTGACGGCACGACCAGCGAGCCGACCGATCCGCAAAAGGTCGCCAATGCGACCCGCGACGACGCCAACACCGTCGACGTCGAAACCAAGACCAAGTCCTGATGGACGCGCCCTGCCGACTGCCGGGAGTGGCCTGATCCATGCTTGATTTTGGTATCGACAAACTGGCCCTGATCGGGACTGTGGCCCTGATCGTCATCGGCCCCGAAAAATTGCCGAAGGTGGCCCGCACGGTGGGTTTGCTGCTGGGCAAGGCGCAGCGCTACCTCTCCGACGTCAAGAGCGAGGTCAACCGCTCGATTGAGCTGGAAGAGCTCAAGAAGGCCAAGGAAGGCCTGGAGGAAGCCGCGCGCGACATCGGCCAGAGCGTGTCAGCGGGCTTGCAAGAAGCGGGCGAGGCCTTGAGCGAGCAAGACCAGACCACAGCGGCCAGCTTCTACGACGATCAGCCCTTCTATGGCAGTGCCAAGCCGGTGCGCAAGAACTGGCGCCTCAAGCGAGGCGCGATGCCGCTTTGGTACAAGCAGCAGCACGGCATCCGGCGCCATGCGCAGTCCGGCGCGGCCCGTGTGGCCCGCTTCCGTCCCCCCGTGGCCTCGAAGCCACGCCAACCCTGACACACACCCCTGTGAGCGATCCCCAAAAGAATCCAGACGAGCTGGATGGCTCCGAGCAGCCCTTTGTGTCGCACCTGGTCGAACTGCGCGACCGGCTGATCCGTGCCGTGATCGCCATTGCGGTGGCGTTTGCGGTGCTGGCCATCTACCCTTCGCCGTCCGGCCTGTATGACTTCCTGGCGATGCCGCTGGTCGAGCACCTGCCCAAGGGTGCCACGCTGATCGCCACCAACCCGATCTCGCCTTTCATGGTGCCAGTGAAGGTGACCATGCTGGCGGCCTTCATGCTGGCCCTGCCGGTGGTGCTCTATCAGATCTGGGCGTTTGTGGCGCCCGGCCTGTACAGCCACGAAAAGAAGCTGGTGATGCCGCTGATCGTCTCCAGCACCCTGCTGTTCTTTGCCGGCGTGGCGTTTTGCTATTACTTCGTGTTTGGCAAGGTCTTCACCTTCATCCAGAGCTTTGCACCCAAGAGCATCACGGCCGCGCCTGACATCGAGGCCTACCTGAGCTTCGTGCTCAACATGTTTCTGGCCTTTGGTGCGGCGTTCGAGGTCCCGGTGGTGCTGGTCATTCTGGTCCGCATGGGCATGGTGTCGGTGCAAAAGCTCAAAGAGTTCCGCAGCTACTTCATCGTCATTGCCTTCGTGATCGCCGCCGTGGTGACCCCGCCGGATGTGGTCTCGCAACTGGCGCTGGCCATCCCGATGTGCTTGCTGTACGAGGTGGGCATCTGGGCGGCGCAGTTGTTCGCCAAGCACACCAAGGCACCGGACAGCGACGACAAGGCGACCACGTGAGCCAGCTCTGAGCACCAGGCTCAGGCACATCAAGGCCCGCCATTGAGCGGGCCTTTTACGTTTCTTGCGTTGACGCTGCAGCTACCTGGCACCTCACGCGAATGGCCTTAGGGTGCGTGGATGCCCCTCGCACTCACTCTTCGCTGTCGTCCTGCTGGGGCTGCGCTGGCATGGCCATCCGCGGGCGCTTGGCCACCGTGACCATGGCGGTCAGGCTTTGGCCGCCGCGCAGCAGGCGAAGTTGCGCCGCCTCACCCGGTTTGAGCGCGGCCACGGCATTGAGCAACTGGGCCGTGTTGGCGACCTTCTGCGAGGCCACCTCCACCACCACATCGCCCGGGCGCACACCGCCCAAGGCGGCAGGCCCGTTGTGCAGCACCCCGGTGATCAGCACGCCCTCCTTGAGCGGCAGGTTGAAGGTTTCGGCGATCTCGGGCGTCAGGTCGCGCGGCTCGACGCCGATCCAGCCG
>JAGNPA010000230.1 GCA_017989885.1 Aquabacterium sp. | reverse complement strand
GCGGCGTCAAAGGTTCAGGAGAAGAGGCTTCGGCACGCAAGGCGCTCAGCGCCGGCAACAGGAAGTGCGCAAACCACAACGCAGCGAAGGCAAACACCAACGTGTAGATCCACACCGACAACAACAGGATGAATGGCGCCAGCGCCAGCGCCAGCACACCCAGGGCCCACAGCGCGGCCGGGGCCGCCCCCAGGTAGCCCGCGATCACGCCCATGGTCAGCAGGGTCGGTCGGTGCGTGCGCAGCAACTGCTCACGCTCTTGAGGGGTGGCCCAGTCGGCCAGGGTGTCGAACACCAGCACACGGTAGGTCAGCCACCCCCAGATCAAGGGTGGCAGCACCACCGCCAGCGGGGGCACCAGCCACAGCGGCAGGCTCAGCACCAGGGCCAGCAGCGCCAGCACCGTGGCGCGCAGCGACCACCACAGACTCAGCCACACCGAGGCCTGATGACGCGACTGCAGCGCCGGGAAGCGTCGCCGCACCACCAGCTTGACGAGGGCCGGCGTCATCAAGGCGGCCACCAGCAGCAGGCACATCACCACCACCAGCGGAATCACCACCAGCACCAGCACCAGGGGGGCCACCGCCATGCGCAGCTGCGACAAGCCCCAGTTGTCCAGGGCCGAGAGCACATGCTGGCTGACCGACCAGCCATCCAGCAGGGCGCGCACCCAGGCCACCCCATCGCCCCACCCCCACCAGGCCAGACCGCCCAGGACCGTCACCGCCAACAACAGGGGCAGCAGCGACAGCCAGATCACCTGAGGCATCAGGCAATAGGCCAGCGCGCGCCAGCCCGCGTCCAGCATGCGCCCCAACGGTGGCACGTTCCCGCTCACTCCTGGTCCCCGCCCAGCAGACCACCCAGCAGAGAGCCGCCGGCCACGCCCGTCAACAAGGAGCCCTCGCCACGGCTTTGCCCCCCTGCCTGAGGTGCCGCGGCAAAGATGCGCGAAGCCAGACGCGAGAAGGGCAGGCTTTGCAGCCACACCTGCCCGGGCCCCGTCACACGCGCCAGGAAGATGCCCTCACCGCCGAACAAAGCCGTCTTGATCTTGCCGACGTACTGAATGTCGAAATCCACGCCTTGCGTGTAGGCCACCACGCAGCCGGTGTCGATGTAGAGGGTTTCACCCGGCTGCAGATCGCGACGCACCACCGTGCCCCCCGCATGCACGAAGGCCATGCCGTCGCCTTCGAGCTTTTGCATGATGAAACCTTCGCCACCGAAAAAGCCGGCCCCCAGCTTGCGCTGCAAGGCAATGCCCAGGGACACCCCGCGCGCGGCGCACAGGAAAGAATCCTTCTGACAGATCAGGGTGCCGCCCAGCTGACGCAGGTCCATCGGCAGGATCTTGCCCGGATACGGCGCCCCAAAGGCCACCCGCTTCTTGGCACTGGACTGGTTGGTGTAGACAGTGGTGAACAGGCTCTCGCCGGTGATCAGGCGCTTGCCGGCGCCCAGCAACTTGCCGAACAGGCCGCCGCCTTGCTGGGCCGAGCCGTCACCGAACACCGTGTCCATCTCGACACCGGCTTCCATGAACATCATGGAGCCCGCCTCGCCGATGGCCGCTTCCCCGGGGTCGAGTTCGACCTCCACGAACTGCATCTCGGCACCCTTGATCTCGTAATCCACCACATCCATCGCCATGAATCCACACTCCAAAAATTCCGCACCCCAGGAAGTGGGGTGTCACACCCCTCCAGGGGGGCGCACAATGCTCTGCATGCCAAGGCCGCAAAGCTGAAGCTGCGGCCATTGTGGCCGAGATCAACCCGCCCTGATGCCGCCCGGCCCACGCCAACCGCCTCACACCCTCTTCGATGTCGCTTCATCTCCCGACCCTTGCCCTGGTGGTTTGCGTGGTGCTCCTGACCACCACCGTCATCATGACGCTGGTCGGCCTGACCCAGCGCACCTACCGTGGCTACTGGTGGTGGACGGCCGCCCAAGGCATGATCCTGCTCAGCGCCGTCGGCCTGCTGCTACGCGATGCCCACCCGTGGCTGCCCGCCTTGTCGGTGCTGTTGTGGCTGCAATGGCCCATGACCATGCTGACGGGCATGCGGCAGTTCTACGCCCGCACCGATTTCCGCACCCCGCACTGGATGGACGCAGCCCTGTTGGCGCTGGGGTTTTGGGCCTTGCTCACCCTCGACCACAGCCTGCCCGACGATCTGGGCGCGCGCGTGGCCAGCTTCAGCTTGGTGAGCATCGGTTTTTTCCTGTATGCCGGCTGGCAGATCCACGCCATCCGCGACTGGCGTCAAAGCCCTTATCTCAAGGCCCTGCTGCTGTACCTGGTGTCCGCCGCCCTGATCCAGGTCCCTCGCCTGCTGTCGGGCCTGAGCAGCTGGGGGGCACCCGTCACCGCGCCTGACCACGTCCAGCAACCGGCCGTGCTCGTGGCGCTGGTGGCCGGTGTCATTTTCTCGGTCTACATCTGCCTGCTGCTCACCTACGAGCGCACCGAACACGACCTGCGCGAATCCCACCGGCAGCTGCGCGTCATGGCCGACTTCGACATGCTCACCCAGTTGCCCAACCGCCGGCACTTCACCGAAATGGGCACCCAGGCGCTGCGGCTGAGCACGCCGGGTTCGGCCGCCTTGATGCTGTTCGACATTGACCATTTCAAAAGCATCAATGAGCAACACGGCCACGCCGCTGGCGATGAGGCGCTCAAGCTGGTCGCCGGCAGTGCCCGACGCCTGCTGCGCACCCGCGACCTGATGGGCCGGCTCGGTGGCGATGAATTTGTGGCCCTGCTGCCCGACACCACCGTCAAGGATGCCTTGCACGTGGCGCAGCGCATGGTTCGCCACGTGGAGCGCAGCCGCCAAACCCTGCAACAACAGACCCTGAGCCTGAGTTTCGGGGTGGTGCAGGTGCAACCCGACGAGAAGCTGACCGATGCCATCCGCCGCGCCCTGCTGGCCCTGGATGAGGCCCGCAGCCAGGGCGACTCCCGCTTCGTCTCGGCCGAAGACGAAGACGGCATGCCCGTGTTTGCCCCCAGCCAGACACTCGGCCACAGCAACTTCTGAAGCCTGCGCGGCAGCCTGTCGTCAGCGGCGACAATCGCGGCATGTCTTCTTACGATGTGGTGGTGATCGGCGCAGGCGCAGCCGGTCTGATGTGTGCAGCTGTCGCAGGCCAACGTGGCCTGAAGGTGCTGCTGCTGGACCACGCCCCCAAAGTCGCCGAAAAAATCCGCATCTCCGGGGGCGGGCGCTGCAACTTCACCAACCGTGAGGTCACGCCCGCCAACTTTCTCAGCGAGAACCCGCACTTCTGCCGCTCCGCCCTGGCCGGCTTCACCCCGCAAGACTTTCTGCGCCTGGTCGAACGCCATGGCATTGCCTGGCACGAGAAACACCGCGGCCAGCTGTTTTGCGACCACAGCGCCAACGACATCATCCAGATGCTGCTGCGCGAATGCGACGCCGGTCACGTCACCCGCTGGCAACCCTGCGCCGTGCAGGCTGTCCGCCCCCTGGGCGCCGCCGACTCCGACGCCGTGCGCTTTGAAATCGACTCCGATCGCGGCCCCATCCGCGCCCACCAGGTCGTGATCGCCACCGGTGGGCTCGCGATCCCCAAGATCGGCGCGACCGACTTCGGGCAAAAGCTGGCCGCCCAACTGGGCCACCAGATCGTGCCCCTTCGCCCCGCCCTCGTACCCCTGACCTTTGCCGCCGACGCCTGGACACCGTATGTGCCCATGGCCGGCATCTCGCTGGAGGTGGAAGTCAGCACCCCTGCGGCGCCCCATGCCAAAGGCAAGCGCCCCAAGGGCAGCGCACCGCTGTTTCTGGAAGACCTGCTGTTCACCCACCGGGGCCTCAGCGGCCCGGCCATCCTGCAAATTTCCAGCTACTGGCAGCCCGGTCAGGCGCTCACCCTGAACCTGACCCCGCAGCGCGACCTCGCAGGCAGCCTCAAGCAGGCCAAGACGGGCTCGCGCAAGCAACTCTCCACCGAATGGGCTCGCGCCCTGGGTGAGGCCGTGCCGCAGCGCCTGGCACAAACCTGGCTGTCCGAGCAGGCCGTTCGCATCTCGCCGTCCCTGCGCCCGGACGCTGCCCTGGCCGAACTCAAGGACAAAGACCTCGACGCGCTGGGACTATCGGCCAATGCCTGGTCCATCGTGCCCAACGGCACCGAGGGCTACGCCAAGGCCGAGGTCACCGCCGGGG
>JAGNPA010000229.1 GCA_017989885.1 Aquabacterium sp. | reverse complement strand
CGCGGCTCGATCTTGGCCTCCAGCACCAGCGCATCGTCCAAGGGCACCACCTCCACGATGTCCTTGCCCGGCGAAACGACCCCGCCGACGGTGTTCGCCAGCAGCCGCTGCACGCGGCCTCGCACCGGCGACTTCACCTGCGACTTGTCCACCTTGTCTACCAGTGCCACCGCGCCCTCGTTCAGCGCGCTCAAGCGGGCCAGCACGTCCGACAACTCCTTGCGCACCTCGTTGCGGAAGGACAGATCGGTCTCCTGAATCTTGCGTGTGGCCTCCAGAATGGCCGACTGGGCTCGGGCACTCTGGGCGCCGGCTTGCTCCATGTCACCGCGTGCGCGGGTCACGTCGCGCTCCAGGCGCAACACGTCCACCTCCGACACGGCGCCGGTGGCCAGCAAGGGCCGAGTCTTGTTCAACTCTTGCTGCGACAGGTCGAGGCTGCGTGCGGCCGACTCCCGCTTGAAGCGCGCCTCGCTCAGCTCCTGGCGACGCTGCGCCAACTGCTGCTCGCTGATGCCGATCAGGGCGCTCAGCTCGGAACGACGCGCGTCGTACAACTGGCGCTCCTCATCGACGATGCGCTGTGCCTCAGGATCGTTCGCGGCGGCCTCGGGCGGCACGAACAAAGTGCCCTCAGCCAAGGCTTTCAGGCGAGCCTGCTTTACCTGCAGCGCAAACACCTGTGCTGCGCTTTCACGCACGCCCGAGGTCGCCCGCGTCTCATCAATCTTCAACAGCAACTGCCCCGCTTCGACGACATCGCCTTCCTTGACCAGAATCTGCGACACCACGCCTCCGTCCAGCGACTGCACCACCTGCAACTGCCGCGAAGGGATCACCTTGGCCTCACCCTTGGTGACCTCGTCGACCTCGGCCAGTGCCGCCCACACGATCAACAGCACCGTCACCAGCAGGGCAGAGCGCACCAGCGTCTGGGCTCGGAAGGTGGCGCTGCGCGACATCACCGCATCGGCCTCCAGCTCGAAGCCGTGCATGCCCGCCTGGGACGCCGCCTCCGGTGTGACGCGGGCGCCGCCGAGTCGGTCCAGCAAGCGGTCGGTCAACGGGGCAAGGCCACGGCGCATGCGCTCCAGCGCATCCACCAGCTTCTGGCCCATCTTGAGCAAGGTGTTCATGGCTGAGTTCCTGGCCTGATCAGGCAGCGCGGGAGATGCGACCCGCCGCCAACGCCTGCATGATGCGTTCGCGCGGTCCGTCGGCCACGATCTTGCCCTGGTCGACCACGATCACGCGGTCGACAAATGACAGCATCGACGTCCGGTGCGTCACCAGCACCACCGTTTTGCCTTCGGTAAAAGCCTGCATGCGCTGCGTTACCACCGCTTCGGTCGAAAAGTCCATGGCGCTGGTCGGCTCGTCCAGCAGCAGCAGCGGCGCGTTGTGCAGCACGGCCCGGGCAATGCCCACGCCCTGGCGCTGCCCGCCCGAGAGCAATTCACCCCGCTCGCCCACCTGCATGTCAAAGCCTTGCGGATGGCGCTGCACAAACTCGTTCAGGCCGGCCGTCTCGGCTGCGGCCACGATCGCATCGTCGCGCGCGTGGGGCATGCCGAAGGTGATGTTCTCGCGCAGCGAGCCGTAAAACAGCGTGATGTCCTGGGACACACACCCCAGATTGCGCCGCACATCGGCCGGATCCAACTGCCGCATGTCGATGCCATCAAACAAGATGGCGCCCGAGGTCGGCTGGTACAGCCCCATGATCAGCTTTTGCAGCGTCGTCTTGCCCGAACCCACCTTGCCGATCAGGGCCACCCGCTCACCGGGGTTGATCTTGAAGCTCACATCGTCCAGCGAATTGCCCTGCTGGCCGGGGTAAGCGAAGGACACATGCCGGAATTCGATCTCGCCCTTGAACTCCGGGCGCTGAATGAAGTGGCTGCCTTCGGGGCGTTCCACCGGCTGCGCCATGATCTGCTCCAGCGAGTCCATCGCTGTGCGCGCCCCCTGGTACTGCATCAACAGGCCCACGATCTGACCGGCAGGCGCCAGGGCCCGACCCGCCAGCATCGTGGCGGCAATCATGCCCCCCATCGTCAACTGCCGCTCCGAGATCAGGTACACCCCGATCAGGATCACGCACACCGAGACGAACTGCTGCAGCGTGGCGGTGGAATACATCGCCGTGGCCGACATGCTGCGCATCTTCACGTTCAGCGTCGACAGGTACTGGTTGGCCCGCTCCCAGCGCGACTGGATCAGGCTCTCGGCGCCTTGGGACTTGATGGTCTCGATGCCCGTCAGGCTCTCGATCAAGGTCGCGTTGCGCTGTGCCGCCGCCTGGTAAGAGCTTTGCGACAACTCATGCAGGCGGTGCTGGAACACATAGCCCGACACCAGAACGATCCCGAAGACGATGATGACCGGCAAGACCAGCCACGGTGAGATCCAGGCCATCACGCCCACGAACAACAGCGCGAAGGGCAGGTCGATCAAGGCGGTGACGGTGCTGGAGGCGATGAAATCGCGCACCTGCTCGAACCCGCGCAGGTTGGCGGCGAACGAGCCCACCGACTGCGGACGGTTCTCCAGACGCATGCCCAGCACCCGCTCCATCAGCGTGGCCGAGATCTGCACGTCAATGCGTGCGCTGGCCTCGTCCACAAAATGGCTGCGCAACAGGCGGATGAACAGGTCGCTGGCCAACACCAGCGTCACACCAATGGCCAGCACCCACAGCGTCTCGGTGGCGTGGTTGGGCACCACGCGGTCGTAGACGTTCATCGAGAAAATCGGGAAGGCCAGCGCAAACAGGTTGATCAGCAGCGCGGCCCACAGCACATCGCGGTACACAAAACGCTGCGCCAGCACCGGGCCCCAGAACCAGTGACCCGAGCGCGTGGCCTTGATCTCGGGCGTGCGCTCATCAAAGCGGAAATGCGGGCGCGCAAACAGCACCACCCCGGTGAAGCGAGCCTGCAAGGCGTCGGTCGTCAGGGTGATGGCGCCTTGGCCCGTTTCGGGCAACAGGACGCGCCAGTGCTGCTCGCCTTCGCGACCCAGCAGCACGCACGCCTTGTTGTCCTTCAGGATCAGGATGGCGGGCAGGGTCAGGGCATCAATGCCTGTCAGCGCCAGGCGCTGCACCCGCGTGGCCAGACCGGCACGCGCCGCCGCACGCTCGACCAGCGTCAAAGGCAGGGGTTCCTGCGGCTGGAGCGGCAGCCCCGCCGACAAGGAGGCCCGTGTGGCCGCTTGTCCATGCAGGCGTGCCACCTCGATCAGGCAATCGAGCAGCGGATCCGGGCTGATCAGATCGTCACGCACGCGCGGGGCGCTGGGAGGCACGGAAACGTTTTCCAGAGGTGCGTTCATGACAACGGGTGGGAAACAGGCTCACCGAAGATCAGCACAGTAGATGTCAAATTGACCCCGCTTGCGGTCTTCAAAGTAGCGTTCCAGTGTCATTCGCACGGTTCTGAAGGCCAGATCAGCCCAGGGAATCTCGTGTTCGTGAAACAGGCGGGCTTCCATCGTCTCGGGGCCCGGCGCAAAGTCGGTGTCCAACAGACGGGCGCGGTAGAAAAAATGCACCTGACCGGCCGTGACCACATTCAAGACGCTGTACAGCCCCTGCATCTCGATGCGGGCCCCGGCTTCCTCATCGGTTTCCCGGGCGGCACCTTCGTCCGTGGTCTCGCCCAGCTCCATGAAACCCGCGGGCAGGGTCCAGAACCCCTTGCGTGGCTCGATGTTGCGCTTGCACAGCAAGACCTGTTCTCCCCACACGGGCAGGGTGCCCACCACATTGAGCGGGTTGACGTAGTGGATGTGACCGCAGGAAGGGCAAACCGCGCGCTCGCGGTTGTCGTCGGCGGGCACTTTGTGCTCCACCGGGGTGCCACAGACCTGACAGTGCTCGATTCGGCGTGAAAACAGCATGTTGGCAGTGTAGGGCAACAAGCCATGTACACAGGGCCTGTGGTGGCCGCCTCACATCGGGTTCAGCGTGGGGTCAACAGGGGGGTGACCCAGGGGGCAAAACTCTCCATCACCTGCAAGGGTTGACCGCGGCGCCAGAACACCGATCGCCGGCACCAGATCGGGGCCGGGCCACTGGCCGCCATCCCCAGGCGCTGCCACTCACGCACGATGTGCTGGCGTTCGGCCGAGTGCCTGGGCAAGCGCTCACCCACCAGCGCATCACGCTGCACGTGGCGGCGCGTGAACAGCAGCTCGGCCAAGGGG
>JAGNPA010000018.1 GCA_017989885.1 Aquabacterium sp. | reverse complement strand
TCGTCGATGCGGTTGAGGAACTCGGGACGGAAGTGCTGCTTGACCTCGACCCACACCGCGTCCTTGATCGCCTCGGAAGGCTGCCCCGCCATCTGCATGATGTGGTGCGAACCCAGGTTGGAGGTCATCACGATGACGGTGTTCTTGAAGTCCACGGTGCGGCCCTGGCCGTCGGTCAGGCGACCGTCGTCGAGCACCTGCAGCAGCACGTTGAACACGTCCGGGTGCGCCTTCTCGACCTCGTCGAGCAGGACCACGCTGTAGGGCTTGCGACGCACCGCCTCGGTCAGCGCCCCACCCTCTTCGTAGCCCACATAGCCCGGAGGCGCGCCGATCATGCGGCTGACGGAGTGCTTCTCCATGAACTCGCTCATGTCGATGCGGATCAGGTGGTCTTCGCTGTCGAACAGGAAGCCGGCCAAGGCCTTGCACAGCTCGGTCTTGCCCACACCGGTGGGGCCCAGGAACAGGAAGGAGCCATAAGGCCGGTTGGGGTCAGACAGGCCGGCGCGAGAGCGGCGGATGGCGTCCGATACCGCCACGATGGCCTCCTGTTGACCCACGACCCGTTCATGCAGCTTGTCCTCCATGGCCAGCAGCTTGTCGCGCTCGCCCTGCATCAGCTTGGACACGGGGATGCCGGTGGCACGCGCCACCACTTCGGCGATTTCCTCGGCGCCCACCTGGGTGCGCAGCAGCTGCGGCCGACCCACGCCGTCCTTGCCGGCCTTGCCCTTGGCGTTTTCTTTCTCCTGGGCGTCCTTCAGGCGCTTTTCCAGCTCGGGCAGCTTGCCGTATTGCAGCTCAGCGACCTTGTTGAAGTCGCCCTTGCGGGTCAGCTCCTCGATCTTCTGGCGCAGCTTGTCGATCTCTTCGCGCACGCTCTGGCTGCCCTGGGCCTGGGCCTTTTCGGCCTTCCAGATCTCGTCCAGGTCGGCGATTTCCTTTTGCAGCTTGGTGATCTCTTCGTTGAGCAGCTCGAAGCGCTTGACCGAAGCCTCGTCCTTCTCGCGCTTGACGGCCTCGCGCTCGATCTGCAACTGGATCATGCGGCGGTCCAGGCGGTCCATCACCTCGGGCTTGGAGTCGAGCTCGATCTTGATCTTGGCCGCGGCCTCGTCGATCAGGTCGATGGCCTTGTCGGGCAGGAAACGGTCGGTGATGTAGCGGTGAGACAGCTCGGCCGCGGCCACGATGGCCGGGTCGGTGATGTCCACGCCATGGTGCACCTCGTACTTCTCCTGCAGGCCGCGCAGGATGGCGATGGTGGCCTCGACGGTGGGCTCGCCCACGAGGATCTTCTGGAAGCGGCGCTCCAGCGCAGCATCTTTTTCGATGTACTTGCGGTATTCGTCCAGCGTGGTCGCGCCGATGCAGTGCAGCTCACCGCGCGCCAGGGCGGGCTTGAGCATGTTGCCAGCGTCCATCGCGCCATCGGACTTGCCCGCACCGACCATGGTGTGGATTTCGTCGATGAACATGATGGTCTGGCCTTCGTCCTTGGCCACTTCTTTCAGCACGCCCTTGAGACGTTCTTCGAAGTCACCCCGGTACTTGGCACCGGCCAGCAGCAAGGCCATGTCCAGCACCAGCACGCGCTTGTTCTTGAGCGAATCGGGCACCTCGCCGGCCACGATGCGCTGGGCCAGGCCTTCGACGATGGCGGTCTTGCCCACGCCGGGCTCACCGATCAGCACCGGGTTGTTCTTGGAACGGCGCTGCAGCACCTGGATGGCGCGGCGGATTTCCTCGTCGCGGCCAATCACCGGGTCGAGCTTGCCCTGACGGGCACGCTCGGTCAGGTCCAGGGTGTATTTTTTGAGCGCTTCGCGCTGGCCTTCGGCTTCGGGGTTGTCCACTTTCTGGTCTCCACGCACGGCCTTGACGGCGGCTTCGAGTGACTTGCGGGTCAGGCCGTGGTCGCGGGCCAGCTCGCCCGTCTCGCCCTTGTGATCGGCCAGCGCCAGCAGGAACATCTCGCTGGCGATGTAGTTGTCGCCTTGCTTGTGCGCCTCTTTCTCGGCGCCCTGCAACAGGCTGACCGTGTCGCGGCCGGCCTGCACCTGCTCGGCACCCTGCACTTGGGGCAGTTTGTCGATCTGCTTGGTCAGGCCCGCCATCAAGGGGCCCACCTTGACCCCGGCGCGCTCCAGCAAGGCCTTGGGGCCGTCGTCCTGCTGCAGCATGGCCAGCAGGATGTGGGCGGGTTCGATGTAGGGGTTGTCGCGTGTCACGGCCAGGCTTTGGGCCTCGGTCAGCGCTTCCTGAAATGTTTGTGTGAGTTTGTCGAGTCGCATGAGTGCTCCCGTGGCCCCGGAGATCGGCGCCGATTGCCTTTGAAGATAAGGCTGTCCCGTGACATTTCAAGGGGATCGACCCTCAGCCCCCGGCCCGCTTGCGCCAGATCAAGCCTGATCAGGCGTCGGGCCGCGCGGTGACCACCCGGTTGCGCCCGGCCTGCTTGGCCTCGTACAAGCAGGCATCGGCCCGGGCCAGGGCATCTTCCAGCGTGCCATCAGGTCGGTGGAAGGCCACCCCGATGCTGACGGTGATGGGCACCGGTCCGCCCCGCGTCTCGCAGGGCGTCAGGGCCAGCATCTGGCGCACGCGCTCGGCCACGGCACTGGCCTCCAGGTGGCTGCGCACCGGCAACAGCACCGTGAACTCTTCGCCGCCGTAGCGAGCGAGCAAGGCGTCGTCACGCAAACGCTCGCGCGTCAGCTGGGTGATCTGGCGCAGCACGTCGTCGCCTACCTGGTGCCCGTAGCTGTCGTTGACCGCCTTGAAATGGTCCACGTCCATCATCAGCACCGCCACCGAGGTGGGCTGATGGGCCTGCATGGACAGCATGCGCTCGCCCAGCTCCCGCAGGCCGCGCCGGGACAGCGCCCCGGTCAGGTCATCGGACAGGGCCCGGTTGCGCAACTGCTGGTTGAGCCGCTGGTTGATGATGGCAAACACCACCGCCGCCACCGACAGCGGCAAGATCGCAAAGCCCAGCGCCGTGATGGGCAAGAGCCAGTCTGGCGCGTACAGCCAGTGGGCGGGGTAAGGCCCGCCCGCTTCGGACATCACATGCGCCAGCGTGATCGCCCAGATCAGGGCGAACAAGGTGGCCACGACCAACAGGCTCAGCTCGCTGCGCTGAATGCGGGGGCTGCGCAGAATCAGCCACCCCTGGTCGACCGCCATCGCCAGGCTGACCACGGCGAACACCCAGGCAATGGCCTGCACGTAGGCGGTGTCTGAACCGAAGGCGGCCATGCCCCACAGCACCACGGCAGCCGCCGCCGTGAGGGCCCACCCCAGGCGCGGCGGCGTGCGCCGCCCGTTGAGCTGCCGGAACGCCCAGGCCAGCAAGGTCACCCCTGCGGCGGCAAAGCCGATCGCCACCTGCGTGACGAGCGGACGCCAGTCATCCGGGCTCAGCACGACCCACAACAGCGCGCTGAGGCAACAGAAGGCCCAGCGGTACAAGTCCAGCGCGCCGCGCACGCGGTTCTGGTCGGTGCGAATCTGCGAGATGAGGCCCATGCCCACCAGCGAGCCGGCCCCGGCCACGCCATAGCAGGTGAAGACGTCAATGGCCAGCATGCGGTTCGCTGCGCTCAGCCCTGGGCCACATTGGGCGGCGTGCGCAGACCACCCCAGCGTGCCGCAGCCTGGTCGTCGCTGATGCGTGCGTCCACCCAGCGGCTCTCGCCCCCGGCCGACTCTTTCTTCCAGAACGGCGCCTGGGTCTTGAGCCAGTCCATCAGGAACTCGGCGCAGTGAAACGCGTCACCCCGGTGGGCTGAGCTGACCACCACCAGCACGATCTGGTCGCACACGGCCAGCGGCCCCACACGGTGAATGACCTTGACGCCGCGCACATCGAAGCGCCGACGCGCCTCGACGATCAGCTCGGCGATGCTGCGCTCGGTCATGCCGGGGTAGTGCTCCAGCTCCATGATGGCGGGCTGCTTGCCGGATGCGCCGGCCTGCGCCCACTCACGCACCGTGCCGACGAAGCTGACCACGGCCCCCACTTGCGGATCCTGGCCGCGCAAGGCCGCGACCTCGGCACCCAGGTCGAAGTCGTCCGGACTCACGCGCACGCAGGCCAGCGCGTCTTGCAGGGCCGTGTCTTGATCGCTCATCTCAGCCGCCCGTCACCGGAGGGAAGAAAGCCACCTCGTCACCATCTTGCACCGCCTGGTCGGCGTTGCACAGGGTCTGGTTGCAGGCGGTGCGCAGACCCTTGCCCAGGTCCAGCGCTGCGGCATGGGCGGGTGAGCGGCCGATCAGCCACTGACGCAGCTCGCCCACGGTGTGCGCGGCGGTGTCCGCCCAGGACAAGGTTTCAGAAGGGCCAAGCTGTTCGCGGACAGCCGCGAAATAACGCACGGTGATGCTCATGATGCCAAGCCCGCGCTCAAGGTTGGCGGGCAGAGATGGAAGGTTGCACCAACTCTGCCATGGAAATGAATTTCACGGCATCGCCCGGTCGAACGATGGTGCCTGAAGGCAGGTCCACGACGCCCTCGGCCCACGCGGCCGAACTCAGCACGCCCGAGCCCTGGTGCGGGTGCAGCACCACCCTGCCCTGTTCGTTCAAACGCGCCCGCAGGAACTCGCGGCGCTTGTCGGGCTTGGGCCAGCTGAAATCGGCGACCAGAGACACGGCCTGCGGCAGATGCCAGCCCTCGCCCGCCAGCAGACCCAGCACCGGGCGCACCAGCATCAGAAAGGTCACGAAACTGGCGACCGGGTTGCCCGGCAGGCCCATGTAGAGGGCGCGGCTGCCGTCGGCACGGTGGATCCAGCCAAACACGAAGGGCTTGCCCGGCTTGATGGCCAGCGCCCAGAAATCCAGCCCACCTTCGGCCAGCACGGCGTTGCGCAGGTGGTCTTCTTCGCCCACCGACACCCCGCCGCTGGTGATGATCAGATCGTGCTGCTCGGCGGCCGCGCGCAAGGCAGCGCGGGTGGCGGCCAGGTCATCGGGCACCACCCCCAGGTCGCACGCCTGGGCGCCCGTGGCCTGCACCAGGCCGCGCAGCGTGTGGCGGTTGCTGTTGTAGATGGCGCCCGGCGGCAAAGGCTCGCCCGGCATCACCAGTTCATTGCCCGTGGTCAGCACGCCCACCTTCGGGCGTCGGAACACCGCCAGCGAGGCCGCGCCCACCGAAGCAGCCACCCCCAGCCCGGCCGGCGTCAGCCGGACCCCAGCGCGCAGCACCGTCTGGCCCTGGGCGATGTCTTCACCACGGCGACGGATGTTCTGGCCGACCTGGATGGCCTCTTTGAAGTGCACGGCGCCGGTGGCGGCGTCCACGCCGGTGTGCTCCTGCATCACGACGGCATTGGCGCCCTCGGGCACGGGGGCACCTGTGAAGATGCGGGCGCAGGTGCCCGGTTGCAGCGAGGCGCCCACCTGGCCGGCGGCAATGCGCTGGCCTTGCGGCAGGCTCACGGTGGCGGCATCGGCACCGGCCTGCCCCGCCAGCGGCAGGTCGGCCGCGCGCACGGCGTAGCCGTCCATGGCGCTGTTGTCCAGCGGTGGCACGTCCACCTGGGACACCAGGTCCTCGGCCAGCACGCGCCCCAGCGCGTCAAAGCTGTCCACGACGTCGGTCGCGCGGGGCGTGGGCCCCAGGTGCTCGACCACCGCCGCATGCAGACGAGACCAGGCCTCGTCCAGCGGCATCAAGGGTTTGAACGCAGCCGCCATGGCGCCACTCCTGCAGAGAACCGGGACATTGATCGCTTCGTGAAAAACGCGCTCAGTCGTTGCAGTGCTGGACGATGTAGTCCTTCACCGTCTGGGTGTGGTTGGGCACGACCACAAAGCGCTTGGGCAGGTCTTCCAGACCGTCCAGGCCCTGAATCCAGTGCGGACGCTCCGGCTGACGACCGGTCGCTTCGACGATGGTCTCGGCAAACTTGGCCGGCAAGGCGGTTTCCAGCACCAGCATGGGGACGCCCGCCTTGACGTGCTCGCGCGCCACCTTCAGGCCGTCGGCCGTGTGGGTGTCGATCATCACGCCGAAACGCTCGAAGGTGTCCTTGATGGTGGCCAGGCGGTCGCTGTGCTTGCTGGTGCCCGAGACGAAACCGTAGCTCGCCACCTTGGCGAACTCGTCGGCCGACAGGTGGAACTCGCCCTGCTGCTCGATGGCGTCCTTGAACAGCGCCTTCACGCGCGCGCCGTCACGGCCCAGCAGGTCGAACACGAAGCGCTCGAAGTTCGAGGCCTTGGAGATGTCCATCGAGGGCGACGAGGTTTCGTACGTCTCGGCGCTGCCACGCACGCGGTAGCTGCCGGTGCGGAAGAACTCGTCGAGCACGTTGTTCTCGTTGGTAGCCACGACCAGCTGCTCGATGGGCAGGCCCATCATGCGGGCCACATGGCCGGCGCAGACGTTGCCGAAGTTGCCCGACGGCACCGTGAAGCTGACCTTCTCGGCATTCGACTTGGTGGCGTAGAAGTAGCCGGCGAAGTAGTACACGACCTGGGCCAGCAGGCGGGCCCAGTTGATCGAGTTGACCGTGCCGATCTTGTACTTGCGCTTGAACTCGAGGTCGTTGGAGACGGCCTTGACGATGTCCTGCGCGTCGTCGAACACGCCTTCCACCGCCAGGTTGTGGATGTTGGGGTCCTGCAGGCTGAACATCTGGGCCTGCTGGAAGGCGCTCATGCGGCCATGGGGCGAGAGCATGAAGACGCGCACGCCCTTCTTGCCACGCATGGCGTATTCGGCCGCACTGCCCGTGTCGCCCGAGGTGGCGCCCAGGATGTTGAGCTGCTCACCACGGCGGCCCAGTTCGTACTCGAACAGGTTGCCCAGCAACTGCATGGCCATGTCCTTGAAGGCCAGCGTGGGGCCGTTGGACAGGGCTTGCAGCGCCAGCCCCGGCTCCAGCGGCTTCAGGGGCGTGATCTCGTCAAAGCCGTACACCGCCTTGTTGTAGGTGCGGGCGGTGATGTCCTTGAGGTCGGCGGCGGGGATATCGTCGATGTAGAGCGACAGCACCTCGAACGCCAGCTCTGCGTAGCTCAGGCCGCGCCACTTGCTCAGCGTGGCGTCGTCCACCTTCGGGTAGGACGTGGGCAGGTACAGGCCGCCGTCCGGCGCCAGGCCTTCGAGCAGGATTTCGCAGAAGTGGCGCTCGGTCTGGTCGCCGCGGGTGCTGATGTATTTCATGCCAACTCTTCCTTGCGCAGCTTGACGATCGGGGCCAGCACGGTCGGCAGGGCCTGCATCGCGGTCAGGGCCTTGTTCATGGCGCCTTCCTTGGTGTCGTGGGTCAGGATCATCAGGTCGGTCTGGTTGCCGCCTTCACCGCTGACCTCGTCGGCCTCACGCTGGATGACCGCGTCGATGCTGATGCCCTGGTCGGCCAGGATGCTGGTGATCTTGGCCAGCACGCCGGTCTGGTCGGCCACGCGCAGGCGCAGGTAGAAGGCGGTGATGACCTCGTCGATCGGCAGGATCGGCAGGTTGGACAGCTGGTTGGACTGGAAGCCCAGGGCCGGCACACGCGAACCCGCAGGCGCGTCGATCTGGCGGGCGATGTCCACCAGGTCGGCGATCACGGCCGAGGCGGTGGGCTCTGAGCCCGCACCCTTGCCGTAGTACATGGTCGTGCCCACGGCATCGCCCTGCACCAGCACGGCGTTCATGGCGCCTTCCACGTTGGCGATCAGGCGGCGCATCGGCACCAGGGTCGGGTGGGTGCGCAGCTCGATGCCGTTGTCGCGGCGGCGGGCGATGCCCAGCAGCTTGATGCGGTAGCCCAGTTGCTCGGCGTACTTGATGTCGGTGGCCGACAGCTTGGTGATGCCTTCCACGTGGGCCTTGTCGAACTGCACGGGCACGCCAAAGGCGATGGCGCTCAGCAGCGTGGCCTTGTGGGCGGCGTCCACACCTTCGATGTCGAAGGTGGGGTCGGCTTCGGCGTAACCCAGACGCTGGGCTTCCTTGAGCACCACGTCGAAGTCCAGGCCCTTGTCACGCATTTCGGACAAGATGAAGTTGGTGGTGCCGTTGATGATGCCGGCCACCCACTGGATCTCGTTGGCGGTCAGGCCTTCACGCAGGGCCTTGATGATGGGGATGCCACCGGCCACGGCGGCTTCAAACGCCACCATCACGCCCTTGTCGCGGGCGGCGGCAAAAATCTCGGTGCCATGCACGGCCAGCAGGGCCTTGTTGGCGGTGACCACGTGCTTGCCAGCGGCAATCGCTTCCAGCACCAAGGCCTTGGCGATGCCGTAGCCGCCGATCAGCTCCACCACCACGTCGATCTCGGGGTTGGCGATCACGGCGCGTGCATCGGCCACCACCTGGGCGGCGTCGCCCACCACTTCCTTGGCGCGCTCGGTGTTGAGGTCGGCCACCATGGCGATCTCGATGCCACGGCCCGCGCGGCGGCGGATCTCTTCCTGGTTGCGGCTCAGCACCGTGAAGGTGCCACCACCGACCGTACCGATGCCCAGCAGGCCGACTTTGACGGGACGCAGTTGTTCTTGGCTCATAGGATTCTCTACTCTCGGTGCGCGCCACCTCGTGGGCGGCGTGACGTGTTCAAAATGGGGAAATTGGGGGGTGGAACTCGCCGCTCAGGCACCGGCTCAGGCCGCCGCCGTGCCGTGACGCTTGCGATAGCCTTCCAGGAAGCGGGCAATGCGGTTGATCGCCTCGGCCAGATCGTCGCTGTTGGGCAGGAACACCAGGCGGAAGTGGTCGGGATGCGGCCAGTTGAAGCCCGTGCCTTGCACGATCAGCACTTTTTCTTCGGCCAGCAACTCGTAGGCAAACTGCTGGTCGTCGGCGATGGGGTACATCTTGGGGTCCAGTCGCGGGAACATGTAGAGCGCCCCCTTGGGCTTGACCACGCTGACGCCCGGGATCTTGTTGAGCATCTCGTAGGCCAGGTCGCGCTGCTTGCACAGGCGGCCCGTGGGCGCGACCAGGTCCTTGATGCTCTGGTAGCCGCCCAGCGCGGTCTGAATCGCGAGCTGACCGGGCGTGTTGGCGCACAGGCGCATCGAGGCCAGCATGTTCAGGCCTTCGATGTAGTCCTTGGCGTGGCGCTTCTCGCCCGAGACCACCATCCAGCCGGCGCGGTAGCCGCACGAGCGGTAGTTCTTGCTCAGGCCGTTGAAGGTCAGGAACAGCACGTCTTCGGCCAGCGAGGCCATCGAGGTGTGCGTGTTGCCGTCGAACAGGGTCTTGTCGTAGATCTCGTCGGCCAGCACGATGAGCTGGTGCTCCCGGGCCACCTGGATGATCTCTTTCAACAGGCTGTCGGGGTAGAGGGCACCCGTCGGGTTGTTCGGGTTGATGACGACGATGGCCTTGGTGCGCGGCGTGATCTTGGCGCGGATGTCGGCAATGTCGGGGTTCCAGTCGGCCTGCTCGTCGCAGATGTAGTGAACCGGACGGCCACCGGACAGCGAAACCGCCGCCGTGTAGAGCGGGTAGTCGGGCGCGGGCAGCAGCACCTCGTCGTCTTCGTTGAGCAAGGCGTTGAGGGCCATCACGATCAGCTCGGAGGCGCCGTTGCCCAGGTAGACGTCATCGACCGTGACGCCCTGGATGCCCTTTTCCTGGCAGTAGTGCACCACCGACTTGCGCGGGGCAAACAGGCCCTTGGAGTCGGTGTAACCAGCGGCGCCAGCCAGGTTGCGGATCATGTCCTGCACGATCTCGTCTGGCGGCTCCAGCCCGAACACGGCCAGGTTGCCGATGTTGAGCTTGATGATCTTGTGGCCGTCTTCTTCCATCTGGCGCGCCTTCTCCAGCACGGGCCCACGGATGTCATAACAGACGTTGGCGAGTTTGCTGGACTTGGCGATGGGTTTCAAAACGGGCTCCACAGCGGACGAAATGAGGGAAAGCTAGAATTTAACCACACCCGCCCACTCCCGGACGCCCTGCTTCGCACGGCGAACGCGGGCTTTTCCGAGCCATTCCTGTCATGAAACTGCATGCCGACCGCGCCGAAGGCGTCAATGTGATCAATGCCTGCACCGTGGATGCCGTGTCCGTCAACGGCGAAAGTTTCGCGCACAGCATCCTGGTGTCGCATGTCGGGCCGGTTCAGGACTGGCCGGTGGCCTCGATCGACGAGCTGCAGGAAGCCCACTTTGCCGACATTGTGGCCGCCGCCCCCGAGGTGGTGATTTTCGGCAGCGGTCCGCGCCTGCGTTTTCCGCATCCGGCCCTGCTGCGCAGCCTGATGGCCGCCCGCATCGGGGTCGAAACCATGGACACGGCAGCCGCCTGCCGCACCTACAACGTGCTGGCTGCCGAAGGGCGCCGCGTGATGGCCGCCCTGCTGGTGCACGCTTGACCCTGATTGTCAAACGGCGGGCATTCAGCCCAAACGGGTGACTTTACATGTAGCAATGGATACGTACTTTATAATAGGCGGCTACTTTTCACGCAGGCAGCTGATCACTACAACATGACACCCGCCCTCAACAAACCTTTGCCGGAATTCGAAGCGCTCGCCACAGGCGGCGTGAAGTTCACACCCCAGAGCTTTGTCGGACAGACCGTGGTGCTGTACTTCTACCCGAAGGACCACACCCCTGGATGCACGACCGAAGCCATGCAATTCCGCGACAAGCACAAGGAATTCGTCAAGGCTGGAGCCGTGGTGTTCGGCGTTTCTCGCGACAACCTGGTTTCGCATGACAAGTTCAAGCTGAACCTGGAACTGCCTTTCGAGCTGATTGCCGACACCGAAGAAAAACTGTGCCACATGTTCGGCGTGGTCAAGAACAAGATCATGTACGGCAAGAAGGTCAAGGGCATTGAGCGCTCGACCTTCCTGATCGGCCCGGACGGCATCCTTCGCGAAGAATGGCGCGGCCTGAAAGTGGCCGGTCACGTCGAAGAGGTGCTGCAAGCCGTGCAAGGCCTCAAGCAGGAAGCTGCCTGATCCTTCACGATGCACCGCATCTGAACCAGCGCCCTCCGGGGCGCTTTTTCATGCCTGCCTCACGCCAGATCGCGGGGGCAAGTGTTGCGCGACACGGACAAAACGCCCACTCGGGCCACACCCACCCTGCCTGTGCCGCAGAGTGTGCATAATCTTTTTTCATGAACCTGAGCTTTTTGCAACTCGGTCACCCGTCATCCTCCCGATCCGCCGCGTGTGCGCCGCACACCCGCCTGATCGCACCGTTCAAGGCCGCACACTGCCCTGTGCGGCTTTTTTGTTTGTGAAACCTCGCCACGGACCGCACCATGCCCCTGCCCAAGCCGCCCACCAAACGTGCTGACATGCTGACCGATGTCGATTTCGCATCGCAGCCCAAAGCCGCCAAAACCTCTGCCAAATCCCCCGCCAAGTCGGCCCCCACGGGCAGCGCGCGCCAGAATGTGGCCGCGATCTTGAGCGCGCCGACGCCGGCCCCCACCCTTGAGCTGGTCAAGCCCGCGATGACGCCTGCCGCTGCGCCGGCCGCCGCCGTGAACGAGGGCTCGCGCTCGGCACGCCGGGGCAACCGCAAGACCACAGCGCCCGCAGCGGCTCCGGTGTCGGTCGCCCCCGCACCCGCGCCGATCGTGGCCGACAAGGGCACTGGCAGCACAGGCGCCAAGCCCACCAGCCCCAGCCCGACCGCCGCACCCGTGAGCCACACCGGCCCGAGCGTGCGCCGCAAGCGTGATGTGGGCGGCCCGGCCAAGCTCTTCGTGCTCGACACCAACGTGCTGCTGCACGACCCGATGTCGCTGTTCCGTTTCGACGAGCACGACATTTACCTGCCCATGATCACGCTCGAAGAGCTGGACGGGCACAAGAAGGGCATGACCGAAGTGGCGCGCAACGCCCGCCAGGTCAGCCGTGAGCTGGACACCCTGGCCACCGACCTGAGCACCCGCCAGCAGGTGGACCCCGCCTCGGGCATCGCGCTGGCCAAGACCGGCCACATCGAGGCCAAGGGCAAGCTGTACTTCCAGACCACCGGTCTGGCGGTCGAGCTGCCCGTCGGCCTGCCCCAGGGCAAGGCCGACAACCAGATCCTCGGCGTGGTCCAGGCGCTGCGCCTGCAACACCATGGCCGCGAGGTCGTGCTGGTGTCCAAAGACATCAACATGCGCATCAAGGCCCGCGCACTGGGCCTGACCGCCGAAGACTATTTCAACGACAAGACCCTGGAAGACGGCGACCTGCTGTACACCGGGGTGCTGGCCCTGGCCGCCGACTTCTGGGAGCGCCACGCCAAGGGCATGGAGAGCTGGCAGCAAGGTGGCGTCACCTTCTACCGCATCACCGGCCCCGCCGTGCCGACGCTGATGGTCAACCAGTTCGTGTACCTGGAAAGCCCGGGCGTGACGCCCTGGTATGGCAAGGTCACCGAGATCACGGGCAAGAGCGCCGTGCTGCGCACACTCAAGGACTACGCCAACAGCAAGCACTCGGCCTGGGGTGTGAACGCCCGCAACCGCGAGCAGAACTTCGCGCTGAACTTGTTGCTGGACCCGGAATGCGACTTCGTGACGCTGACGGGATCGGCCGGCACCGGCAAGACCCTGAT
>JAGNPA010000228.1 GCA_017989885.1 Aquabacterium sp. | reverse complement strand
CCAACGCCATGCAGACGCAGATCGACAACACGCTGCCCGATGAAATGCGCTGGCTGGCCATGCACCCGCCTGTGCGCCTGCCCGACGAGTCGGTCTTGTCGCGGCGATTTGCCCTGTTTGCCAACGCCGAACCCGTGATGACGCACTGGTTGGACGCCGACACCGTGCAGGCCCTCGAAGAAGCCGCCACCTCCTGGTGGTCGGACTCGCTCGTTCTGGTGCTCACCCTCAATCGCGGCATCTTGACGGCGCGCATGGGCGGGCAGCCTCTTGAAAACGCGCAGTTGAGGCTGGTCAGCGCCTTGTTCGCCAAGCTGGCGGCACGCCTGCAGGTGGTGGCGCGCCTGGTGGGTTGAGTGACGCCTCAGCCCTTACGCTGACGACCACTCAGAAACGCTTCCATGGCCTGACCGGCCGCAGGCTTGCTGAGGTTGATCAGGAAATGGTGCTTTTCCTGGTCGAGGTGCGGGCGCAAAGGCTGTGACGCGTCGTTCACCAACTCCTTGATGCTGGCCAGCACGTCGGGTGCCAATTCGCCCAGCCGGTCGGCCAGTTTCAGCGCCTCATCCAGCACCGTGCCGGCCGGCGCGATCTGGTGTACCAGACCGTACTGCGCCCACTGTTGTGCCGTTTGCGTGTCACCCAGCCACAGCAGGGCCAGGGCACGGCTGCGGCCCAGGGCGCGCGCCAGGTGCCAGCTCGCGCCCCCGTCCGGTGACAGCGCCACTTTGCTGTACGCCGTCAGAAAGCGGCTGTTCTCGCCCGCCACAATCAGGTCACAGGCCAGCGCCACCGACACCCCTCCGCCGGCGGCCACGCCCTCCACGGCAGCGATCACCGGCTTGGGGAAGGCACGCAGCGCCTCGATCCACTGGTGAAATGCGTCCATGTTGCCGGCCTGCGCAGCCAGATCGTGCGCCCGGTTGTGCGCCAGGCGCTGCAGATCCCCGCCACCACAGAAGTGACCGCCCGCGCCGGTGATCACCACCGCGCGCACCTCCGGGCTGGACTCGGCCATGCTGAGGATCTCAACCCCGGCGGCATACACCTGGGGAGACAAGGCGTTGCGCGTGGCCGGCCCTGACAAGGTCATCACCAGGGTGTTGCCGTGGCGCTCGGTTTGCAGTTCAGTGCTCATGGGATTCTTTGAGAAGGGCGGTCATCGGGGTAAATACCCCGCAGGTTTCGGGTGTGGGGGGCACCCCACTAAAGGGCTTCCCGTGATGAGTGTCACAGGATGTTCATGCTAGAGTGAATTCTTAGGCCTCATGATGCACCGAGATGAACAACTTTAAGCGGGTATCGGCCGCAGCACTTGCCGGTGCGACGCTCGTCTTGGCGTCTGGGACTTCCCACGGCATGGGCTTCGGACGTCCAGTCAGTCGCGCGATCCTTGGCGAACCGCTGCGGGTCAGTGTCCCTCTGCGTCTTGAAGCCGGCGAAACGATCGATGCCGAGTGCGTCCAGGTCGAGGTGCACTTCGGCGAAAGCAAGCTCTCGTCTTCCCAGGTTCAGGTGTCTCTGGTGGGCGGCAACGGCCGCGAGGCCACGGTGCAGGTGCGCACCACGCCCCCCATCAACGAGCCCATCGTCACCTATGAGCTGACGGCGGGCTGTCAGGCCAAGATCAGCCGTCAGTTCGTGGCCCTGGCTGATCCGCCGGGCATGACACGGCCTGTGAGCCCTGTCGCCCCCCCCGTTGTCACCCCCCTGATCGGCAACTCGCCCACCTCCATGCCGGAAGGCAGTGCGCGCGCAGCGGCCGATCCATCCTCACAAGAGGGCGCCACGGCGACTTCGAGCCGTTCCAGCCGCGAGCCTGCCAAGCGCACGTCCCGCTCGTCTCGCACGGCCCGTTCGACTCAGACCCCGCGGAGCGTCGCGCAGGCGCCTGTGGTGCGCCAGGTTGCCCCGGCCGACGCGGCGGCGTCGCCTCGCACCAGCCTCTCCCTGACCCCGAAGGCGGCCGCAGCCGTTGTGCCGGCAGCCGAGCGCCTGGTGCTGGACCCGGTTGAGACCGACGCGGCCGCACACCCCGATTTGCGCATGTCTGGCTCGCTGGGCACCCTGGGCGCCATCGACGAGACAGGCTCGCCGGAAGTGCAAGCGCGTCGCGCGGCGGCGGCTGCACTGTGGCAGGCCATGAACCTCTCGCCCGAGGACATCGCGCGTGACCGTCAAAAGCTGCTCGCGCAGGAGCAGATGCTCGCGCAACTGCAGCAGCAGGCTTCCCAGCCTCGCGGCACCGATCCCGCCTCGCCCGCACAGCGTGCCGATGCGGGCGCGCAAGCTGAGGGCTCGGGCTTGCTGTACCTTGTGGGGGCACTGGCCCTGCTGGGCCTGGGTCTGTGCGTGGCGCTGTTCATGAAGCTGCGCCGCCGTCAGCAGGAAGAAGCGGCCTGGTGGCAATCGCAGATGCAAGAGCCTCAAGGCGAAGCCGCTGACGTGGTGGCGCCGCCTGCGGCCCCTACTGCCACACCTACAGCCACACCCACAGCCGCACCCCCAGTGGCCCCGGTCGCTGCGGTGCCTGTTCCGCCCCAGCAGACGCAACCCGAATCCCCGAAGTCGGACATCGAGCGTGCATCGACGCGTGTGGCAACGCCCGGTCCCGCCGCTGCGGTGTCTTCGCGCCAAGCCAAGGCGGCCGTGACCCCGGCGGCTGCGCCCGTGATCCCGGCGCGTCAAGCTGCGCATGAAGCGACGCGAGAAGTCTCGGTGGAAGAGCTGATCGACCTGGAGCAGCAGGCTGACTTCTTCGTGGTGCTCGGCCAGGACGACGCGGCGCTGGACCTGCTGGAGTCTCACGTTCACTCGGTGTCGGCCAGCCCCTTGCCTTTTCTGAAACTGCTCGAGATCTACCAGCGCCTGGGCAAGCGGGCGGATTACGAGCGCGTTCAAGCGGTCTTCAACCAGCGTTTCAACGCCCACGCGCCCGCCTGGGATGCCGACCTGCAGCATGGGCATGAACTGGTTGACTACCCCGGGGTGGTCGAGCGTTTGCAGACCCTGTGGCCGGTGCCTGCCAAGGCGATGGACGTTCTGGAAAAGTCACTGACCCACCCGGAAAACGAAGCCGATACCTTCGAGCTGCCGGCCTACCGTGAACTGCTGTTCCTCTACGCTGTGGCCCGCGATCTGTCTGAGCGTGAGCTGGGTGAGCGGCCGCGTGTCGATCTGCTGGCCAGCGAACCGCGCAGCCACACCGACACCGTTCCCTTCGATCTGTCGGCGCACGAGGACGCCGTGGAGCCTTTGATGGCCACGCGGCCGATCAAGGCCGTCGTCGCCGTGCAGCCCACGCTCAGCCTGGATCTGCAACTCGATGACCTGCCCCCGCCAGACAAACCGCGCTCGTCTTACGGTGACGTGACGGTGTCGGGCAAGGGCGTGGCCGCCAATGAGCAGGATGTCGAGCACATCGACCTGCCCGACCTGTCAGAGCCGGACGTCGATCTGCGCGGCAGCGCTCACAAACCGTAATCGACGCTGGGGGTCTGGCCGGCTTGCGGCGAGATCGCCTGCATGATCAAGGCGCGGGTCAGCCGGTCCGAAATCAGCTCGGCAAAGGCCAGCACGAACTGCCGCATGTAGGCGCCGCGCTTGAACGCCAGGCGCGCCACATTGGGCCCGAACAGATGACCCACCGGGCGTGAAACCAGCTCGCTGCCTGGTGCGTTCATGGCCGGGTCGTCTTTCACCGCCATCTCGGCCACCAGGCCAATGCCCAGGCCCAGACGGGTGTAGGTCTTGATCACGTCCGCGTCGATGGCGTCCAGCACCACATTGGGCTTGAGCCCACGCTGGGCAAAGGCCAGGTCGATGCGACGGCGTCCGGTGAAGGACGGGTGATACGAAATCAGCGGCTCGGCCGCCAGGTGCTCCAGCGTCAGGCGGGGCACCGAGGCCAGCGGGTGGCTGGCCGGCATCACGGCCACGTGCTGCCACTCGTAGCAGGGCAGGGTGACCAGCTCGGAGAAATCATTGAGCGACTCGGTGGCCAGCCCGATGTCGGCCACCTCGTCGAGCACCATCTGCGCCACCTGCTCGGGCGTGCCCTGGTGCAGGCTCACCGACACCTTGGGGTACTTCTTGCGCAGGGCGGCCACCGGTTCGGGCAGCACGTAGCGCGCTTGCGTGTGCGTGGTCGCAATCGACAAGGTGCCTGCGTCCTGCATGGCGTACTCCTCGCCAATGCGCTTGAGGTTGCCCAGCTCGCGCAGGATCACGTCGAT
>JAGNPA010000227.1 GCA_017989885.1 Aquabacterium sp. | reverse complement strand
GGCGCCAGGTGGCTTCGCTGGCGCTGACCTTGCGCGAGCTGGGCGTGCAGCGTGGCGACCGTGTGGCCGCCTACCTGCCCAACACGCCCGAGACCGTGGTGGCCTTCCTGGCCTGCGCCAGCGTCGGGGCCATCTGGAGCGTGTGCGCGCCCGACATGGGCACCCAGGCCGTGGCCGACCGCTTTGCGCAGATCACGCCGCGTGTGCTGATCGCCGTCGATGGCATCCACTACGCTGGCAAGGCGCTGGACCGCGGCGCCGTGGTCGAGGCCCTGCGCGCCGACCTGCCCACGGTCGAACACCTCATCGCGCTGCGCAGCCCCTTTGCCACCCACCGCGTGGCGGCCGAGTGCGAGTTCGCCCAGGCGATTGCCCGTGACGACGCGGCCACCGCCGCCTTCGAGCCCGAGTGGCTGCCGTTCGACCACCCGCTGTGGATCGTCTACTCCAGCGGCACGACCGGCCTGCCCAAGGCCCTGGTGCACGGCCACGGCGGCATCGTGATGGTGGGCGCGGCTTCGCGCAAGCTGGGCGATGTGGGCTGCAGCTACGCGCCCAACAGCCTGGGCGAGCGCTTTCACTGGTACAGCACCACGGGCTGGGTGATGTGGAACAGCCAGGTCAGCGGTCTGCTCGATGGGGCCACCATCTGTTTGTACGACGGCAGCCCCGCTGGCGCCAAAGACGCGCCCGACTGGTCGGTGCTGTGGCGCTTTGCCGCCCGCCACCGCGTCACCTACTTCGGTGCGGGTGCGGCCTTCTATGCCGGTTGCATGAAGGCCGGCGTGGACCTGTCCACCTGTGGCGACCTCTCGCGCATCCGCGCCCTGGGCTCGACTGGCTCGCCCTTGTCCGAAGACGTGCAGCGCTGGGGCACGGCGCAGTTCGCGCGCCTGGGCACGCCCGACATCTGGTGGAACAACATCTCGGGCGGCACCGACTTCTGCGGCGTCTTCATTGGCAGCCACCGCGAGCTGCCGCAACAGCCAGGGCGCCTGGCCTGCCGCCAGCTCGGCAGCGCGGTCGAAGCCTGGAACGAGGCCGGCGAGCCCGTCATCGACGAGGTGGGCGAGCTGGTCTGCACGCGCCCCTTGCCGTCCATGCCGCTGTACCTGTGGGGCGACGAGGGCAACGCCCGTTACCTGTCGAGCTATTTCGACGTCTACCCCGGCATCTGGCGCCATGGCGACTGGGTGCGCATCCATCCGGACGGCAGCTGCGTCATCTACGGCCGCAGTGACGCCACGATCAACCGCCACGGCCTTCGCATGGGCACCAGCGAGATCTACGCCGCCGTCGAGGCCCTGCCCGAGGTGCTCGACGCCATGGTGATCGACCTGGAGTACCTGGGGCGGCCCAGCCGCATGATCCTGTTCGTGGTGCTGCGCGACGGCTTGACGCTGGACGAGGCCTTGCGCGGGCGCATCCACGACGCCATCAAGACCACGCTGTCGCCGCGCTTCATTCCCGACGACCTGTGGCAGGCGCCCGAGATCCCGCGCACCCTGTCGGGCAAGAAGCAGGAGGTGCCGATCAAGAAGCTCTTCCTGGGTCACGACATCCGCAAGGTGGTGAACCCCGAGGCGATGGCCAACCCGGGCTGTCTGGGCTGGTATGCCGAGCAGGCGGCTCAGGCCACTCAGGCTGCCCAGGCGAATTCGGCGTAAGCTCGGCGCGCATGACGCTGAACTACCTTGAATTTGACTACAGCGAAGACGCCGAGGGCATCGGCACCTTCGAGACGCTCGCCTCGGTGAGCCCCTCGCAGGTGGCCGCCGTGCACGCCGAGGTGGCCGAGGTGCTGGCCTGGGCCTTTCGCACCTTCCCCGACGGGCACGGCCCCGTGGCCGAGGGCTTCGAGTGGGATCACGACCTGCAAGGCCAGCGCGAGTTCACCGCCGCCGAGTCCCTGTGCTTTGACGAGCGCACCGGCCGCATCACCGTCGAGCCGCAGCCGCCCGGCACGCCGCGTCACACCGTGAGCCTGTCGCTCAGTGGCACGCCGGCGTTCTGCGACGCCCTGCGTGCGCAGTTCGACCTCGGCTGAGCGCGCCGATCCCCAACCGGGGCGGGGGCGGCTCACTACAATGGCGCCCCTTCGGTCGTGGCCCCTGTCGGTCACGCCGAGCCCCCGCTTTCCCTGGCGCGTGTCGCCTCGTTACCTGTCTGTCTGCCCACCATGAACATCACCGTCCTTGAGGAACTGCGCGCCTACATCGATCCGCTGACCCCGGAGGAGCACGCCTCGCTGGAGCGCAGCATCCTGGCCGAAGGTTGCCGCGATGCCCTGGTGCTGTGGGGCGAGGTGCTGGTGGACGGGCACAACCGCTACGGCATCTGCCAGAAACACGGCCTGCCGTTCCAGACCGTGCAGAACCCGCGCTTCACCTGCATGGAAGACGTGCACCTGTGGATGATCGACCAGCACCTGGGCCGGCGCAGCGTGTCCGACTTCCAGCGCGGCGTGCTGGCGCTGCGCAAGAAGGAAATCCTGAGCTCCCGCACCCAGGCCGTGCAGGCGGGCGTCGCCGCCGCCCAGGCCGAAGCCGCCGCGGCGCAGGCCGAGCGTGAGGCGGGGGAGGGCGGCTCACTGGATTCGCCCAAGGCCGCAGTGCCCAGCCGCGAAGAACTCGCCCGGGTGGCCCGCCTGAGCAGCACCACCGTCGCCCAGATCGAAAAGATCCAGAAGGCCGCCGCGCCCGAGCTGGTCGAAGCCGTCAAGGCCGGCACCATCTCGATCAACGCTGCCGCCACCGTGGCCTCGCTGCCCGTCGAGCAGCAGGTGGCCGCCGTTGCGGGAGGCAAGAAAGAGCTGCAGCAGGCCGCCCGTCAGGTGCGCGAGGCTCGCGCGGCCGCCCGGGTGGCCCGGGCCCCGCAGCTGGACGGGGAGGGTGAGACCGGTGCCGAGTCCACTGCGATGTCGGCCGAGCAAGATGGCCCCCGCCCCGGCGAAGCGCCCGAGTCCACCATCGCCCGCCTCATGCAGACCGTGGCGGCCCTGCGGCAGGACAACGCCCGTTTGCAGGCGCGCCTGCAGGCCGCCCAAGAAGGCGCGGGTCCCGCACCGTTCTGAGCCTGAGCTTGATTCAGGGCTCGATGGCCATGCCCCACAGGGCCCGTCCGTCGCTGACGGTGCCGAGCAGGCTCGCCCGGCCCGTGCCCAGGTCCAGCACATACAGCCGGGTCTGGCCATTCACGCGCAAGGCGGCCAGCGGCGTGTTGCGCACATCGCTGATGTCGAACGAGGCGTCTTCCAGCGGGCCCAGGCCCAGGCTGCCCACCGTGCGCAATTGCCCGGTGTTGGGCGAGATCACCGGCGTTTGCCCCTCGCGCGAACCCTGCAACACCAGTGTGCCCGCCCTCAGGTCGATGACGTAGTTGGTGGTCAGCTTGTCGTTGTCCGGGTTGTAGGTGTAGCCGGTGGCACTGACCTGGGGTGAGCGCCCGGCGGCCACGTCGTCCGGGGCATAGGCCAGGGCCGGGTCGGTCGCCGCCACCGCGCCCGTGTCCGGGTGCAGGCGCAGGTGCTGACCCTGGTCGCTGACCACGCGCACCAGGTCGGCGGCGGGGTTGAAGTCCATGCTAAAGCGTTGACCCTGCAAGGCCAGCGGTGCGGCCTCGCCCACGCGGGTCAGGCGGGCGCTCTCGGGGTTGAGGGTGTAAAGCTGGCCACGGCTGGACATGGCGTACAGCACGCCACGGGCCACGCGAAAGTCGATGCCAACCAGCTTCTCCCCTGCGGGCAGGCCCAGCAGCGGCAGGCGCGCCGTGATGCGCTCGGGTTGCCCGGCGTTGAAGCGGATCAGCTCCGCCTGGTCGGTCACCGCCAGCACCGTTTCAGGGCGGAGCGCCGCTGTGGGCGCGGGTGGGGTGGCGCAGGCACTCAACAGCAGGCTCAGCACAGGTAGCATCAGCAAACGCATGGACGGACTCCGAAACAAAAAACGGACACATGGTAGACGTTATCGGACGCACGGCTGACGCCAATTGGGGCCATCCCCAGGTCACCTCATGGCAGAACCCGGTGGGCCGGGGGATTTCGTGCACACTTTGAGTTCGATTTTGTGGAAAGTGCGTGCATGCCTGATTCTTCCCGTCCCTGGTGGGCTCGCCGTCTCGGGTGGCTGATCGCGGCCCTGGTGCTGGTTGGACTGGCCGTGGCCGGGTGGCTGACGCGCGCGCAGCCGGTGGCCGTGTTCACCGTGAGCGCCCAGCCGCTGGTGCGCACCCTGCAGTTCACCGGGCG
>JAGNPA010000017.1 GCA_017989885.1 Aquabacterium sp. | reverse complement strand
GGCACATCAGGCGGGTGCGGCTGGCGCGGTACACATCGCCAGCGTTGCCGCAACGCGGGCAGACGAAGCCTTGGGGCCACCGAAGCTTCTCCAGGAACGCCTGGCAAGCCTCTTCGGTGGCAAACCTGCTCCAGATCCAGCACATCGTTGATCAGATGCAGCAGGTGCTTGCCGGCACGCAAGATCTCCTGCACATGCGCCTTGGATCGCGGCGAACTGCCCGCATCCATGTCGATGAGTTGCGCAAAGCCCAGGATCGCGTTCATGGGTGTGCGCAACTCATGGCTCATGCGTGAGAGGAACTCACTCTTGGCCTGACTGGCGCTTTCCGACGCATCGCGCGCCTCCACCAACTGCCGCGAGCGCTCGTTCACAATTTTTTCCAACTCATCGCCATGGCGTGCCAAGGTCTGCTCCACCAGCTTGCGATCGGTCACATCGCGCGAAAGCATGATGAAGTGATCCCGCTGTCCACCACTCATGCGCTTGCGCGCCACGGACAACTCGAACCAGCGCTGCCCTGGCGGCAGATCCAGGCAGATTTGCGTACCGTTGGCGCAACCATGCTCAGCGGCCTCGTGCAAGGCCTGCATCACACCGTCAGCCGCATCGACAGACATGACGTCGTGCACACGCCGCCCCAGCAGTTGCGAAGGTGGCATCACCAGCAGATCGGCCCGGCTGGCCCGGACGTCCATATAGCGGCCATCCAGGTCCAGCTCGAACATCAGATCGGGTATGGCCTCCAAGGTGGCATGCAGTTGCGACAGCGTTTGCTCGGCATCGTGCTTGGCCTGCGTCAATTGCCGCAAGGAAGCCGAGAGCTCGCTGGTGCGCAGGGCCACACGTCGGCGCAAAGCGATGTTCCACACGCCCAGCAGCAAAGCCACAACGCCCACACCCAGCAAGGCGTAGGCGCCATAGCGCAGGTAAGCAGGCACACCTGTCGCTTCCACCGAGGTACCCAGCCAGCGATCCCGCACCTCGCGCATTTCAGCGCTGGAGATGCGCGCAAAGCCATCCTGAACCAGCTTGTGTGTGAGCACATCGCCCTTGCGCACAGCCCAGTGGAACTGCCCGATGAACAAAGGCGGAGAAGACCGGAACTGGCGCTCCAGTTGCTTGAGCACCAGGAAGTAGGAGGCAGGCGGCTTGTCTTCGCAGAACACGCGCACCTCGCCCACCGCCGCCGCGTCGATCACGGCTTCATAGCTGGGGTACTTGCGAAAGGATTGCAGCCCCTGGTTGACGAGATAGTCCACGCACGCATCGCCCTCCTTCACGCCAATGGTGAAGCCTTTGAGCGACTCGGCATTGGCAATGCCCGCGATGCTCTCGTGAAAGAAGATGGGGACCTCGATGTCGCTGTAAGCGGGGCCGAAGTCATAGGTCGCCTTGCGCTGCGCTGTCTCGAAAAGGGTATCGATGACATCCGCTTGACCAGACAGGATCTGCGCCTGTGCTTTGGCCCAATCCATGCCGACCAGATTGACCTGGATGCCCGTGCGTGCGGCCCACAGGTCCCAGACGTCCTTGCGCAGGCCTTGCAGGCGCCCGGCGTGATCCCGGAACATATAGGGCGGGTAGTTGTCGTCCACGACAACGGTGATGCGCTGCGGTGTGGCCTGCTGCGCATGGGCACACAGGCTCAGCCCGAAGAACAGACACCACAGCCACGCCATCATGCGGCGCAGCTTGCGCCCCAGGCCAGATTCACAGACTGACATCCGAATGCTTCCCTTTTTGGGCCGCTCAGACAAAGTGTTTGTCCGATAAGCTTTATGGTGAGCATTATCGCGTGAGCCAGGCATGTTGATCGCCTCGCTCACGCCGCCATCAAATCAGCACTTGGAGAAGTCAGGCTTGCGCTTTTCCATCACGGCGCTGATGGCTTCCTTGGCGGCCGGGCCTTGCAACAAAGCGCCGAAGTGCTTGAGCTCTTCGGTCATCACGGGTGCCAGTTGCGTCTGGGCCATCTTCATCAGCGACTTGGTCACACGCAACGAGGCGGCGGGCTTGGCGGCCAGCTTGGCAGCTTGCGATTGCGCATAGGCATTGACCTCATGCGGCGGCACGATGCGGTTGATCAGGCCCATTTCCAGCGCCTCTTCGGCATAGAAAGCCTCGCCCAGCATCAGCTTTTCAGCGGCCTTCGGGTAGCCCACGATCTGCGGCAGCAGCAGGCTGGCACCGGCTTCAGGGCACAGGCCCAGGTTCACGAAAGGCAGACTGAAGGCGGCGTTGTCACCGGCGTAGACCAGATCACAGTGCAGCAGCAGCGTGGTGCCGATGCCCACGGCCGGGCCGGCCACCGCTGCCACGATGGGCTTGGGGAAGTCGCGGATGGCGTTGAGGAAGCGCACCACGGGTGGCACCTCGGCGCCAGGCTTGCTGACAGGCGGGTTGTTGAGGAAGTCAGCCAGGTCATTGCCGGCCGTGAAGATCTCGACGGCGCCCTGGATCACGGCCACGCGCACGCTGTCATCAGCAGTGGCGGCTTCCAGCTCTTCAGCCAGGCGGGTGTACATCGCCGTGGTGATGGCGTTTTTCTTGTCCAGACGGTTGAAGGTCAGTGTCAGTACACCAGCTTCACGGTGCTGCAGGATCTCGCTCATGGCCCTATGTCTCCAGGATCAACCAAGTTTTCGGGGAGCCTGAATTAGACGCCACTTTCGGGTGGTTTGCACGACAGCCGCACGCAAGCTTTGGCGACAAGAAGCGCAAAGGCCCGGCATGGCCGGGCCCCTTCGGTGCATCCAGACTTCAGATGCCGAAAAGTGCGTAGAACGCGGTGTTGATCCAGCTGATCAGGGCGATGCCGCTCGGGTTGGGTGTGGTGCGCTGAGTTTCGTAGGCGCGTATCAGCGGCTGGCTTGGGTCCAGCAGGTTGTCCACGAACACGCCCACATCGGCCAGATTGGCTTCCTTGATGCCCGTGCCGGCAAACGAGGCCGTGGTCAGCGTGTGCGATTTGATGAAGTCGCGACCATAGGGGATGTAGTAGCCCGTGTTGGCATACGGTTTCATCGCATCCACCCAGGTGCCGATCTCCTTGACCCACTTGGTCTTGAGCAAGGCATCGCGCTTGGCGCCTGCGGGCACGGCGGCGATCTCCGGATAGAACTTGGTGTACGAGAAGGACGAGAACACGGCGTCCGCCTGGAACACCGCATAGCCCAGACGATCCTGCGGGAAGACCTTGGCCAGGCCGGTGGTGAGGCTGCCGAGGTTGTCCACCGTGCCAGCCGTCGGGAAGGTCGCGATCATGCGGGAAGCCAGACCGTTGTCGCCATCCAGGCCCCAGGCCACGCGGATCTTGTTGTGCAGCAGCACGGAAGGCGCATCCTCAGGCGAGGCATTGCGGTCCACCTGGAACAGCGGCCCCGAATCGGCCAGCATCGCCGCCTGTTTGGGCTGATCGGCCAGACGGATCAGGCCGTACATGGCTGTCGCGCCCACTCCGCCCGCAGAGAAGCCGGTGACCAGCAACTGATCCTGCTTGGGCAGATAGCGCCCCACCCAGTTGGCCACGGCCTCGCCGTTCTTGAAGCCACGGTGGTAGTAGGTGATGGGGTTGGCCGGATCGGCATCGCCGTAAGTGGCCACCTTGTTGCCGGTGTGCACGTCACCCGTGCAGTAAGGCACGTAGACGATGTTCCAGCTCTGGGTCTGCACCTTCTGCAAGGGATGGGTGCGCGAGGTGAAGGGTGTGATCAGGCCGCCCAACGCCAGGCCGGTGCTCATGTAGTTGGTGGGGATGCCGTTGTAGTTGGTCGCGCCCAGCAAGCCACCCTTCATCTGGCAGGCGTTCTGCTCCCAACAGGCGCCGCCGCCTTCAAACATGATCACCGTCTTCTTGGCATTGGCGGCCGTGGTCGTGCGGTTGACGAAGAAGCGATAAGGCGAGCCGTTGCCGCAACTGGCACCTGATCCAGCCGGGGCCTCGATGGCCTCCCACTTGTTGAAGGTGGTGGGCGCCGGGCCGACGTTGCCGGTGGTGTTGGGCACCCAGGGCGCCGCAGCGGACCAGGCGGAGGAGGCAACAACGAGGGTCAGGACGCTCAAGGCGCCGTGCACGATCTGGCGGGGCATGACAGTCTCCGAGGCGGACACGCCAGCGCCTGGGCAAGGCAGAACAGGGCGTCTCTTCCAATTGATTTGCCCCACATTCTGGCGAGTCGATTAACGCGCCACATCGGTGCAAACGTCATAGCCTGATCAGGGGGCACGTTTACACCGATGGGTTTACACCGACTCACCGAGCAACACGAGAGCGCCAGGCCTGGGGCGTATCGGCCGTCCACCGCTTGAAGGCCTTGGTGAAGGCGCTCTGGTCGCTGTAGCCCAGCATCATCGCCACCTCGCAGACCGACAAGGCCGGGTCCCGCAGATACTGCCTGGCGAGTTGCTCGCGTGTGCGATCAAGCAGCATCTGCCAGGTCAGGCCGTGGTCGCCCAACCTGCGCTGCAAGGTGCGCGCGGACTGGTTCATCATCTGCGCCAGCCGGTGCACGGACACGCCGCCCTCCGGCAACACGCGCAACAAGAGGCGCTGCACGGCCTGGTCAAAATCCCCCGGCTCGGGCAAAGCTCGCAACAGGGCTTCAGCCTGGCCGACGAGGAGCACGCGCAAACCGGGCTCCGGGTGCCGCATGGGAATCTGCATGTAAGACACGGGGATCCGCACCCGGGTGTGGCTGTCGCCAAACACCACCGGGCAGGCGAAGAAGGCTTCGTAACGCTGGCGCAGATCCGATGCCGCTTGATGGACAAAGCTGATCTGCAATGGCCTGGGTGGGTCGTCCACCTGGCGGCTCATGAAGGTCACCAGCGCACCAATGGACACCTCGTTGAACATCGGCCCCTGTTCTGCAGGTGGCCAGGCGATCTCGACCTCATCGCCCTGCCAGCTCACCTTGGCCAGATTGGCGCCGTAGAACAGGCGCTCGTAAGCCAGATAGGCGCGCATGGCCTCGCCCAGGTTGTCGGACGCCGCCACCAGATAGCCCAACACGCCCAGATGCCGCGGCTGCACACCCGCCCCGATCTGCAGGCCCAGAGCCAGCTCGCCCGGCCGCAAGGCCGCCGCCTGAGCCAGGGCATCACGCCACACTGGCAAGGGCACCACATCATCGGGCGCAAAGCGCGCCAACTGGGCTCGCAACCTGGGTGCGGCCAGGCTTTCGCGATCCAGCCAATCCGTCAGCAGCCCAGTCCAGGCGCCAGTCACCCTCATCAAGCCATTCACATCCGTCACTCCACTGCCTGCCGTGGCAGTTGGCCGCATTGTCACCAATTATCGGAAAGATGGCACAGATTAACTATCAACATGGTGCGCACCTGCCTACAGTCATCATCCAGAACAGGCCACGTTCAGGCCCCCTCAGAACAGACACGAAAAGGACCGCTCCGATGAATGCCACGCTCTCTCGCCGCCCGCTTCGCCGCTTCTGGGGCTGGGGCGCCGCCTCCGAACACCTGACACAGGAAGAATCCAGCCGCATCTCGATGATGGTGCAGATGCTGGGTGGCCAGATCACGGATCGCCCCGAGCCCCAGGTTGGCGATTTCGTGCTGCCCGCGCCGCGCATCGCGCCACCTGCGGCCTTGTCTGCCATGTTCACCGACAGCCCGCTGGACCGGCTCAATCACGCCATGGGCAAGAGCTACGCCGACCTGGCCCGCATGTGGTTGCGCCAGGTGCCCCATGTGCCTGACTGGGTGGCCTACCCCGACGACGAGCAGGCCGTGATCGACATCCTGGACTGGGCTTCGCGCCACAACGTGGCCGTGATCCCCTATGGCGGCGGCTCCAGCGTGTGTGGTGGCGTGGAAGCGGCCGTGGGGGCGAGCTATGCCGCCGCCGTGTCGCTCGACATGGAGCGCCTGAACCGCGTGCTGGAGGTCGACCCCAGCAGCCGCGCCGCCCGCATCCAGGCCGGTGCGTTAGGCCCTGAACTGGAAGCGCAACTCAAGCCACATGGCTACACCTTGCGCCACTACCCGCAGAGCTTCGAGTTCTCGACGCTGGGCGGCTGGATCGTGACCCGAGCGGGCGGCCACTACGCCACGCTGATGACCCACATAGATGACCTGGTCGAGAGCACCCGCATGATCACGCCATCGGGTGTGTGCGCCTCTCGCCGTCTACCCGCATCCGGTGCCGGCCCTTCGCAAGATCGCCTGGTGCTGGGCTCGGAAGGCACGATGGGCGTGGTCACCGAAGCCTGGATGCGACTGCAGGACAGGCCGCGCTTTCGCGCCAATGCCTCGGCGCGCTTCACGGACTACAAACAAGGCGTGCAATGCGTGCGGGCCCTGGCGCAATCGGGCCTGTATCCCAGCAACTGCCGCCTGCTGGACCCGATGGAAACCGTGTTCTCTGGCGTAGGTGATGGCACCGCAGCCGTGCTGGTGCTGGGCTTCGAATCAGCCGATCACCCGATGAACGAATGGATGCGCCGCGCACTGGAGCTGGTCAGCAGCTACGGCGGCAGCTATGACGCCGAATCGGTCGAACGCTCGATGCGCGATGAGGGCGGTGAAGAGCACCGCAGCGGCACCGCCGGCGCCTGGCGGCAGGCCTTCCTGCGCATGCCCTACTGGCGCGACCCGGCCGTGGGCAACGGGCTCATCATGGACACCTTCGAGACCGCCACCACCTGGGACAAGTTCGAGGCCTTCTACAAGGGCGTTCGCAAGGACGTGGCGCAGGCCGTGCAGCAAGCCACCGGCCACCCGGCCTTCGTGTCCTGCCGCTTCACACACATCTACCCGGATGGCCCAGCGCCCTACTTCACCATCGCAGCCTTGGGCAGCGCGCAGGGCGATGTGGCCTCGGCCCTCGCGGCCTGGCGCGAGATCAAGCAGGCCGCCAACGAAGCCGTGATCAAACACGGCGGCACCATCACCCACCACCATGCGGTGGGGCGCGACCACAGGCCGGGGTATGAACAGGAAACCCCTGCGCTGTACCGCCAGATGTTGCAAGCAGCCAAGGCCAGTGTGGACCCGCAAGGCATTCTCAACCCGGGCGTGCTGATCGACCCGCGCGATCGGCAGGTTGGCATCACAGGCGCCTTGGGCTGAGGCCGAGGCTGCACACACCATTAGGCCTGCGGCGTCAACCCCAGCCAGGGCAAGCTCAGGGCCCAGCCACGCGGCCCGGTCTTGGCATGAAAGAAGTTGAAGTGCCCGACAGCACGCAAGCCCTGCTGCTCGGGGCGCAAGACTTTGAGGTCCACCTGCGTGCCCGTGTAGTGGCTGTGCATGGCTTTGACACCACGCGGGCTGGCCATCGTGTCATCGGTGAACACCACCGCCGTGATGGGCAACTTCACGCTGGCATAGGCTTGCCGCACGGCCTCGCCTTCGCTGACGACAAAATCCGGATGGCTACACCAGCGCTTCCATTGCGCCACGACGCCGCGCGGCAGATCGTCCACGGTACGGATGCGGCGCCCGGCAAAGTAGCCATGCCGCGCCACGCTCAAGGGCACGATCACATGCCAGAAGGCGCCGATCACATAGCGCAGAGGCCGCGCCAGATGCTCGTGATAGCCGCTGCCACTGCCCAGCGTGGCCACCCTGTCGATACGCGGATGCGCGGGCATCATGCCGAACAAGATGCCACCCATGCTGTGACCGAACCAGGTGATGGGCAGACCAGGATGGCGTTGCGCCACCAGTTCCATCACAGCCGGCGCATCGTGGCGAGCCCAATCCACCAGCTTGGCTTTGTAGCCGACCAGACTGGGTGGCGCTGACTGCGCCATGCCGCGCCAGTCGAAGGTATAGACCACGCAGCCTTGCTGCACCAGCCAGCTGGCATAGCGCTCGTAGAAGGTTTGCGGCACGCCCAATGCGCAGGCGATGATGACAGCGCGGCGCACATTGACACCGCCATGCGGCCTGAAACAACGACCCGCCAGCATGTGGCCATCGTCCGTGAGGATGTGCAGGGCTTCCATCTTCTTGTCTCGCTCGGTTTCTTGACCGTTTATTGAAATGGTGAGGGGGGCGCGTGTTGGTCAGGCGTGGCTGGGCTGGGGGCGTACTTCGGTATGTTGTGGCGCGACCTGAGGGCGCGGGTAAGCGTTCTCCGCTCCTGACGCGGGCCACCACCGTGCCACGCCCCCTTCACCTCGTCAACACCGGCCTGGCTGGCGACCAGTCAGGACACCGCGAATGGTCGCTGCGCCCGCTTACCCACGCCCTCAGGCCCAAACACACCGAGGCACGCCCCCAGCCCAGCCACGCCACGCCAGACCAACACGCACGGTAGTGGCGTGAGGCCGGGGATGAGGGCGCAAAGCGCCCTCATCCCCTCTCGCCCCGCCACGGTGTGTCGCGGGATGGCGGTGGTGTGGGACTGCGAAGCGACCATTCGCGGTGTCCTGATCAGCAGCATGGGCAGGCTCGTGTTCAAGAGACAACGGCGAACAAACTCGGTGGTGCCCCGCGTCAGGAGCGGAGCAGGCCCACGCCGCCGCCATCCCGAAGCCCACACCGTCACCCACCACACCAACAAGAACCTCACCAACACAACACACGACCAACAAAGCACAAACAAAAAGCCCGCAAGGATCACTCCATTGCGGGCTCTTGCAGTTCAAGCTGCCATCAATCAGACCTCAACAAGCGCCCAATCAACAGCCGACTTGAAGCAGCTCATCACAGGCTGTCAACGCGCTCGAAGATGCCAGCAGCGCCTTGGCCGGTACCGATACACATCGTCACCATGCCGTACTTGCCGCCAGTGCGACGCAGACCGTGCACCACGGTTGCAGCGCGGATGGCACCGGTTGCGCCCAGGGGGTGGCCCAGAGCGATCGCGCCGCCCATCGGGTTCACCTTGGCGCGGTCCAGCACGTGGCCCTTGCTGTCCAGGTCCTTCAGCACAGCCAGAGACTGAGCAGCAAAGGCTTCGTTCAGCTCAACCCAGTCCATGTCCGAAGCCTTCAGGCCGGCGTATTCCAGCGCCTTGGGGATGGCTTCGATCGGGCCGATACCCATGATTTCTGGGGGCACGCCCTTCACGGCGAAAGCCACGAACTTGGCCAGAGGTGTCAGACCGTACTTCACGCAAGCTTCCTTCGAAGCCAGGATCAGGCAGCCAGCGCCGTCAGACGTCTGCGACGAGTTACCGGCCGTGACCGAACCCTTGGCAGCGAACACGGCACGCAGCTTGGCCAGACCTTCCACCGACGTGTCAGGACGAGCGCCTTCGTCACGGGTGATCGTCTTCTTGGTGATCGTCACTTCGCCTGTTTCCAGGTTAGGCGTACGCACTTCGATTTCGATCGGCGTGGTTTCAGCGTCGAAGAAGCCAGCTTGCTGAGCAGCGATGGCGCGGCGATGCGATTCAGTAGCGAAAGCGTCCTGCTCTTCGCGGGTCACCTTCCACTGCTCGGCCACCTTCTCGGCGGTCATGCCCATGCCGTAGGCGATACCGACGTTCTCGTCCAGGTCAACGACCTTGGGGTTGAACGAAGGCTTGGAACCGCCCATGGGAACCATGGACATCGATTCCACGCCACCAGCCAGCATGACTTCAGCTTCGCCAACGCGGATGCGGTCAGCAGCCATCGACACGGCAGTGATACCGGCCGCGCAGAAGCGGTTCACGGTGGCACCGGCCACAGTCTTGGGCAGGCCAGACAGCAGCGTGGCGATCTTGGCCACGTTCATGCCTTGTTCGCCTTCAGGCATCGCGCAGCCAACGATGGCGTCTTCGATGGCAGCAGGGTCCAGCGTGGGAACTTGCTTGAGGGCGTTCTTGATGGTGGCGACCAGCAGATCGTCAGGGCGGGTGTTCTTGAACACGCCGCGGCCAGACTTGCCGATCGGGGTACGGGTGGCGGCAACGACGTAAACGTCGCGGAGTTGCTTAGACATGTGTGTGTCTCCGATCGATCAGTTGCGGACAGGCTTGCCGGTCGACAGCATGCCCATGATGCGTTCTTGCGTCTTGGGGTTGTCCAACAGCGCGCAGAAGTGCTTGCGCTCCAGGGCGTGCAGGTATTCCTCGCTCACCAGGGTGCCAGCATCCACGTCGCCACCGGTCAGCACGTCTGCGATGCAGGAGCTGATGTAGTAGTCGTGTTGCGAGATGAAGCCGCCGTCGCGCATGTTGATCAGCGACGATTGCAGCGTGGCCTTCACGTTGCGGCCTGCCACAGCGAATTGCTTCTTGGCAGGAGCGCGGTAGCCGGACTCGAACATGGCCTTGGCTTGGGCGATGGCCACGTACAGGACTTCGTCCTTGTTGGGCACAACGACGTCGCCTTCCAGCAGGTAGCCGAACTTGCGGGCTTCGATGGCAGAGGTTGCCACCTTGGCCATGGCCGCAGCCTGGAAGCCTTCCTTGACGAAGCCCATCAGCTCGGCGCCAACCATGCCGGACACGCCCTTGGACGCTTCGACTTGCTCAGCGGCACGGCGAGCCAGGTAAGCCAGACCGCCGCCGCCAGGGATCAGACCCACGCCGACTTCGACCAGACCCACATAGGTTTCCATGGCAGCCACGCGCTTGGCAGCGTGCACAGCCAGTTCGCAACCGCCGCCCAAGGCCAGGCCGTGCATGGCAGCAACGGTCGGCACGTTGGAGTAGCGCAGCGACAGCATGAAGTCCTGCAGTTGCTTCTCGAACGGGGCGATGGCCTTGCCACCACCGCTCATGAAGGCGGGCATCATGGATTGCAGGTCGGCACCAGCAGAGAAGGGGCCGTCTTGCGTCCAGATGACCATGCCCTTGTAGCCGGCTTCAGCGATTTCCAGACCCTTGGCCAGGCCAGCGGTCACTTCAGCGCTGATGGTGTGCATCTTGGACTTGATCGAAGCGATGACCACTTCGTCGTCCAGGGTCCACAGGCGGATATTGGCGTCTTCGAACAGGGTCTTGCCAGCGGTGGCAGCGTTCGGGGCTTGCGAGCCCAGGACGTTTTCACGGAAGGCCTGACGCTTGTAGACGGGCAGATCGCGGATCGGCACGTACTTGCCGGTCTTGGGCGACCACGAACCTTCGGCGGTGTGCACACCGTCGCGGCCGTCGAACACCCAGGCGGGCAGCGGGGCCTTCGACAGGGCCTTGCCCGAATCGATGTCGGCCTTCACCCACTCAGCCACTTGCTTCCAGCCAGCTTCTTGCCAGATTTCGAACGGGCCTTGCTTCATACCGAAGCCCCAGCGCATGGCGAAGTCCACTTCGCGAGCGGATTCGGCGATCGATTCCAGCGTCACGGCAGCGTAGTGGAAAGCGTTGCGCAGCAGGGCCCAGATGAACTGAGCTTGCGGGTGAGCGGACTCACGCAGGGCCTTCACGCGCTCGGCGGCAGGCTTGCGCAGGATGTCGGTGACTTCCTTGTCGGCCTTGGCGCCAGCAGGCACGTATTCACCGGTTTCAGCGTTGAACTGAAGGATGGTCTTGCCTTCCTTCTTGAAGAAACCAGCCTTGGTCTTCTGGCCGAAGTTGCCCAGAGCCAGCAGCTTGTCCAGCGCCACAGGGTTGGCGAAGCAGCTGTTGAACGGGTCATCCTTGGCGCCGTTTTGCAGGGTCTTGATGACGTGCGCCATCGTGTCCAGACCCACCACGTCGGCGGTACGGAAAGTAGCCGACGAAGCGCGGCCCATCTTCTTGCCAGTCAGGTCGTCGACGATGTCGTAACCCAGGCCCGAACGCTCGACTTCGCGGAAGGTCAGCATCATGCCGGCCACGCCCACGCGGTTGGCGATGAAGTTGGGGGTGTCGTATGCACGAACCACGCCCTTGCCCACCACGGATGCCGAGAACGTCTCCAGCTTGTCCACCACGTCAGGCGCGGTGAACTCGGTGGGGATCAGTTCCAGCAGGAACATGTAGCGGGGAGGGTTGAAGAAGTGGATGCCCAGGAAGCGCGAACGCAGCTGCTCGGGCAACACATTGGCCATGGCCGTGATGGACAGACCAGAGGTGTTAGTGGCCAGGATGGCCTTGTCGTTCACGAAGGGAGCGATCTTCTTGTACAGATCTTCCTTCCAGTCCAGACGCTCGGCGATGGCTTCGATGATCAGGTCGCAACCGCGCAGCTCTTCGAGGTGCTCTTCGTAGTTGGCTTGCTGGATCAGGGCTGCGTCTTCGGTCACGCCCAGGGGCGAAGGCTTCAGCTTCTTCAGGCCTTCGACAGCCTTGGTCACGATGCCGTTCTTGGGGCCTTCCTTGGCGGGCAGGTCGAACAAAACGACCGGCACCTTGCAGTTGACCAGGTGGGCCGCGATCTGGGCGCCCATGACGCCGGCGCCGAGGACGGCAACCTTGCGCACATTGAATTGACTCATGTTCTCTCCTAGCAGAACTTGGGGAAATGGAGATGGAAAAGGGAGGAAGCGAGGCCGCCTCCCTTTGAACGGCCTGTCGATTAGAACAGGGCTTCGTCCATTTCCACCAGGGGCTTCAGACCGGCCTTGGCCGTGATCATCAGGGTCTCGACTTCAGGCAGCAGCTTGGCGAAGTAGAAGCGAGCGGTAGCCAGCTTGGCGATGTAGAACTTGTCGCCGGAAGCTTGCTTTTCCAGAGCGATCTTGGCCATGCGGGCGAAGAAGTACGAGTAGACCAGGTGGCCGACGGATAGGCGTTTTAACCGCATGAGGCCAAGTATCGCACCGCGGAAGCGCCATCAAGCCGGCTGAGACACTCGATTTTCCCGCCCAGGTGTCAGGTTCACCACCAGGGTTTGGCGTTCAGGA